>NZ_JBSFJL010000003.1:0-199543 GCF_053598035.1 Streptomyces sp. NPDC001204
GGTTGATAGGCCGGATCTGGAAGCACCGTGAGGTGTGGAGGTGACCGGTACTAATAGGCCGAGGGCTTGTCCTCAGTTGCTCGCGTCCACTGTGTAAGTTCTGAGGCAACGAACAGTTGCCGGCTTTGAGCTGAACTCACAACAGAAGAGTGTGCTTGTTCGCTCGAAACCATTAGGGTTTCGGTGGTCATAGCGTGAGGGAAACGCCCGGTTACATTCCGAACCCGGAAGCTAAGCCTCACAGCGCCGATGGTACTGCAGGGGGGACCCTGTGGGAGAGTAGGACGCCGCCGAACAATCTTTGGAGGACCCCTGGTCACCAGCGTTCAGCTGGGACCAGGGGTCCTTTTCGCATTTCCCGTACAGAAGACAGGAGTCACCGATGTCCGCCAACTCTCCCGACGAGCGCCCGGAGCGCGATCAGCACCGCCGGGACGGTGGTGACCGTGGTGACCGTGGCGGGTACCGCGGAGGACCGCGCCGCGATGACCGCCGAGGCTTCCGTCGTGACGACGACCGTGGTGGTTTCGGGCGGCGTGACGACCGTGGTGGTTTCCGTCGTGATGACAGGCCCGAGCGGGGCGATCGTCCCGAGCGGGGCGAGCGCGGGGATCGTGGCGGCTTCCGCCGTGACGACCGGCGCGACGACCGCCGTGATGACCGGAGGGACGGTGACCGCGGGGGCTACGGCCGTCGCGACGACCGTGACCGTGACCGCGGTTTCCGCCGCGAGGGCGGCGACCGCCCCACCTACCGCCGTGACGACCGCCGTGACGACCGCCGCGATGACCGCCGTGACGACCGGAGGGACGAGCGCCGCGACTTCGGCCGCGGCGACCGCCGAGACGACCGCCGTGGTTTCGACCGCGGTGAGCGCCGTGACGATCGGGGCGAGCGCCGTGACGATCGCCGAGGCTTCCGTCGTGACGACGACCGTGGTGGTTTCGGGCGGCGTGACGACCGTGGTGGTTTCCGTCGTGATGACAGGCCCGAGCGGGGCGATCGTCCCGACCGGGGCGAGCGCGGGGATCGTGGCGGCTTCCGCCGTGACGACCGGCGCGATGACCGCCGTGATGACCGCCGTGATGACCGGAGGGACGGTGACCGCGGGGGCTACGGCCGGCGCGACGACCGTGACCGTGACCGTGACCGCGGTTTCCGCCGCGAGGGCGGCGACCGCCCCACCTACCGCCGTGACGACCGCCGTGACGACCGCCGGGACGACCGGAGGGACGAGCGCCGCGACTTCGGCCGCGGCGACCGCCGTGACGACCGCCGCGACCACCGGAAGGACGACCGCCGGGACTTCGAGCGCAGCGACCGCGGCGACCGTCGGGACTTCGACCGCGGCGACCGCCGCGATGACCGTCGTGACTTCGACCGCGGTGACCGTGGCGGCTTCCGTGGGCGTGACGACCGTGGTGGGCGCGGCCCGCGTCGTGACGACCGGGGCGGACGCCCGGGTGGTTTCCGGGGCGGCCGTGACGACCGGCGCGGCGGCGGGCGTCTCCGCGACGACCGGGACCGGGACCGGGACCGTGAGCCGATCAAGCGGCTGCCGATCCCGGAGGACGTCACGGGCGAGGAGATCGACAAGGACGTACGGCAGGAACTGCAGAGCCTGCCCAAGACGCTCGCCGAGGACGTCGCCAGGAACCTGGTGATGGTCGCCCGGCTCATCGACGAGGACCCCGAGGGCGCCTACGGCTACTCCAGGGTGGCCCTGCGCCTGGCGTCCCGTGTCGCCGCCGTACGGGAGGCGGCCGGCTTCGCCGCGTACGCGAGCCAGAAGTACGGCGAGGCGCTCGCCGAGTTCCGGGCCGCCCGGCGGATGACCGGGAACGTGGACCTGTGGCCCGTCATGGCGGACTGCGAGCGCGGTCTCGGACGGCCGGAGAAGGCGCTGGACATGGCCGGGGCGCCGGAGGTGCACAAGCTTGACAAGGCCGGGCAGGTGGAGATGCGGCTCGTCGCGGCCGGCGCCCGGCGGGACATGGATCAGCTGGACGCGGCCATCGTGACGCTGCAGAGCCCCGAACTGGCCTCCGGCTCGGTCCAGCCGTGGACCGCGCGCCTGCGGTACGCCTACGCCGACGCGCTGCTCGCCGCCGGGCGGGACTCCGAGGCACGTGAGTGGTTCGCCAAGGCCGTCGAGGCCGACCGGGACGGCAGCACCGACGCCTCCGACCGGCTGGCCGAGCTGGACGGTGTGGAGTTCACCGACGCCCTCGACGAGAACGGCGCGAACGACGAGCCCGCTGAGAGCGACGGGAGCGACGGGAGCGACGACGCCGACCCGGCCGGCAAGGACTGACGGACACCACCGGTCGTCAGGCCGTCACACCGGCCGTCACAGACAGAGGGCGGGCCCCGGTCACCGGGGCCCGCCCTTCGTCGTTTTCAGAGATCCAGTGCCCTCAGCACCAGTCCCGACGCCGGCTTGGGGCCGAACGACGTCGACTTGCGGGGCATCGTGACACCCTGGCGGGCCAGGTCGCGGACGACCTCCTCGCGGACCGGGTGCATCAGGACGGCCGTACCGCCGTCGCGTTCGGCCTTCTCCACGGTGGCGACCGTGTCGTGGATGTACGCGATGTGGGCCGGGGAGTCCTCGGGGATGTGCCAGACGTGCTCGAGGAGCGTGGCGTGCAGGACGGTCGCGTCGAGGGTGCGCCAGGCGGCGGGGTGCTCCGCCGGGATCGTACGGGCCAGCAGGGCCGGGTCCGGGCGGTCCACGAGATGGAAGCCGCCGTCGCCGGCCAACAGGAAGGCGTTGCCCTCGCAGGCCGCGTCCGCGAGCGCCTCCAGCGCTTCCGCCAGGGGCAGGTCCAGACGCCGTACGCGGAACAGGCCGTCCAGGGCGGACAGCGCTTCGGCGACCGGCAGGCCGTGGAGCAGGCGGTGGATGGCGCGAACCCGGAGCGGGTAGCGGGCCGTGTCGACCAGGAGGACCAGACCGTAGTCCCAGGCGCTGGGGGAGGGGTGTTCCGTGCGCAGCCGGCGGTAGGTCGCCCAGCGGTGATGGCCGTCGGCGATCAGGGCCTGGTGTTGGGCCAGGTCCCCCCGCACGCGCGCGAGATCGTCGGGATCGGTGACCGCCCACAGGCGGTGGGCGAAGCCGTCCTCGGTGGTCGTCGACAGCAGCGGCGGCCGTTCGGCGACGCGTTCGATGATCATGGTGGTGGCGGCGGTCGAGCCGTCGCCGCGGTAGGTGAGCAGCAGCGGTTCGAGATTGGCGCTGGTCGCGCGCATCAGGGCGGCACGGTCCGCGACCACGTGCGGCATGACGTCCTCGTGCGGCAGCACCACGCCCTCCGCCGGCTCCGACACGCGCAGCGCGCCGATCAGTCCGCGTTGCAGCATGCCGTCGCCGTCGCGCTGCTCGTAGACGTACAGGGCCGGTTCCGGGTCGGCGGCCAGGACGCCCTCGGAGAGCCAGCGGCGCAGGGTCTCCGCCGCCTGTTTGTTGCGGGCGCTGGGCGTTTCGGCCTGCGGCAGAATCAGCCGGACGATGTTGTACGGATCGGCCGACTGGAGGTGGTGCAGGCCGTCGGGCCGCACGACGACGTCGTACGGCGGGGACGTCACGGCGGCCAGGCTGCCGACCCGGTCGGGGTCGTAGCGCAGGCCGCGGAACGGGGTGAGTTCGAGGCCCGGGCGCGTCGTCGCCGATGGGTGACCTGCTGTGTTCATCCCGGCATCGTACGTGTGTCAGCGGCATGGGGGATGATCGGGGGAAAACGGGTTTCATGAGGAGAGATGCGGAATGACCCAGGGCGTCAGGACGAGGCCCGAAGGCAGTGCACAGGCCCTGAGCGAGGCGTACGACACGGCCCTGCTCGACCTGGACGGGGTGGTCTACGCGGGCGGCCACGCGATCGCGCACGCGGTCGACTCGCTGGGTACCGCCCGAGCGGGCGGGATGCATCTGGCGTACGTCACCAACAACGCCCTGCGCACCCCGGCGGCGGTGGCCGCGCACCTCACGGAGCTGGGCATACGGGCGGAGGCGGCCGATGTGGTCACCTCCGCGCAGGCGGTGGCCCGGCTGATCGCGGACCAGGTGCCGCAGGGGGCGCGTGTGCTGGTGATCGGCGGTGAGGGGCTGCGCACGGCGCTGCGCGAGCGCGGGCTGGAGCCGGTCGAGTCGGCCGACGACGATCCGGCGGCGGTGGTGCAGGGCTACGGCGGTCCGGAGCTCGCGTGGGGGCGTTTCGCGGAGGCGTGCTACGCCATCGCGCGCGGGGTGCCCTGGTTCGCCTCCAACACCGATCTGACGATTCCGGGCGCACGCGGCATCGCTCCGGGAAACGGCGCGGCGGTCGAGGTCGTCCGGATCGCCACGGGCGCGGAGCCGCAGGTGGCGGGCAAGCCGCTGCCGCCCATGCACCGCGAGACGATCCTGCGCACCGGTGCCGAGCGGCCGCTGGTGGTCGGGGATCGGCTGGACACCGACATCGAGGGCGCGTTCAACGGCGGGGTCGACTCGCTGCTCGTCCTGACCGGGGTGACGGACGGCGCGAAGCTGCTCGCCGCGCCCCCTCGGCACCGGCCGACGTATGTCGACGCGGACCTGCGGGGGCTGCTCACCGGGCAGCCGGAAATCACTCGGGAGGGTGACGGTTTTCGGTGCGGAGGGTGGACGGCGACGGCGGACACCGGTCTTGAGCTGAACGGCGACGGGGAGGCGCTGGACGGGCTGCGCGCGCTGTGCGCGGCGGCGTGGACGGCGGGCGGCGAGGACGCGTGCGAGCTGGACGGGGGGAAGGCACTGGCGCGGCTGGGGCTCTGAACCCGTCGCTGAACCCGGTGAGGCGCCGGGAACCGTCGAACCGGCGGAGAGGGTAGGCTAACCTAACTTCGTGTTGGTCGACAGTCCCCCAGAAGAGCGCGCGGCGGCCGCCGCCGCGCCCCCAACCCGTCGAGGCGCGCGGGCCGTCGGGCTCCTCGCCTCCGTCGCGATACTGCTGCTCGTCGCCCTGGCGAGCATCGCGATCGGAGCGAAGGAGCTGTCCTTGGCCCAGGTCTGGCACGGACTGTTCCAGGACTCGGGGACGTACGGCGACGTCGTGGTCGGCGAGCGGCTGTCCCGTACCGTCCTCGGCCTGCTCGCCGGATCGGCGCTCGGGCTGGCCGGGGCCGTGCTCCAGGCGCTGACCCGCAACCCGCTCGCCGATCCGGGCATCCTCGGCATCAACGCGGGCGCGTCCGCGGCCGTCGTCACCGCCATCACCTTCCTGGGCGTGACCAGCCTGAGCGGCTACGTCTGGTTCGCCTTCCTCGGCGCCGCGGCCGTGGGGGCCCTGGTGTGGTTCCTCGGCGGCAGCCGGGGCGCCACGCCCGTACGCCTCGCGCTCGCCGGGACCGCGATCGGCGCCGCGCTGTACGGCTACGTCCAGGCCGTGATGATCATGGACGGGGCGGCGCTGGGCAGGATGCGGTTCTGGACGGTGGGTTCCCTCGCCTCCGCCACGACGGCCACCGTCACCCAGGTGCTCCCGTTCTTCGCGGTCGGCACGGTCGTCGCCCTGCTGCTGGCCCGGCCGCTCAACGCCATGGCCATGGGCGACGACACCGCCCGCGCCCTGGGCGCCGATCTGAACCGCACCCGGGCGCTCGCCATGCTCGCCGCGACCGTGCTGTGCGGGGCCGCGACCGCCGCCTGCGGGCCGATCGTCTTCGTCGGGCTGATGGTCCCGCACGTCGTGCGCTCCTTCACCGGACCCGACCTGCGCTGGATCCTGCCCTACGCCACCGTCCTGTCCCCCGTGCTGCTGCTCGGCGCCGACGTCGTGGGCCGGGTCGTCGCCCGGCCCGCCGAGCTCCAGGTCGGGATCGTCACCGCGATCATCGGTGGCCCCGTGTTCATCCTGCTCGTACGGCGGCGGAGGACGGCCCAGCTGTGAAGACCACCCGCACCCCCCGCCCCGTACGGGCCCTGCGCACCCCTGGCGGGCTGTCCCTGCGCCTCGACGTCCGCACGTGCGTGGTCGTCGCCCTGCTGGTGCTGGCCGCGCTCACGGCGAGCGTCGTGCTGATCGGCACCGGAGACTTCCCGATCCCGGCCTCCGACGTGCTCAGGACGCTCCTCGGCCAGGGCGGTCCCGGGCAGGAGTTCGTCGTCCGCGAGCTGCGGCTGCCGCGCGTCCTCGTAGGTCTCCTGGTCGGCGGCTGCCTCGGCGTCGGCGGCGCGCTGTTCCAGTCCGTCTCCCGCAATCCGCTGGGCAGCCCGGACGTGCTCGGCCTCTCCCAGGGCGCGGCCGCCGGCGCGCTCACCGTCATCGTCCTGTTCTCGGGCAGCGCCGGCGCGGTCACCCTCGGCGCGCTCGTGGGCGGCCTGGTCACCGGCACGGCCCTCTACCTGCTGGCCTGGAAGCAGGGGGTGCACGGGTACCGGCTGGTCCTGGTCGGCATCGGCGTCTCCGCGGTGGTCACCGCCGTCAACGGCTACCTGATCACCAAGGCCGACTTCGTGGACGCGGCCCGTGCGGTGGTCTGGATGACCGGTTCGCTGAACGGGCGCGACTGGACCCAGGTCGGACCGCTGGCCGTGCTGTGCGCCGTGGTCCTCCCGGTCGTCCTCGCGAGCGCGCGCGCCCTGCGGATGCTGGAGATGGGCGACGACGTCTCCTACGCCCTCGGGGTGCGTGTCGAACGCGTACGGCTGCTGCTGATGGGCTGTGCCGTCCTGCTGGCCGCCGCCGCCACCGCGGCCGCCGGTCCCGTGAGCTTCGTCGCCCTGACCGCGCCGCAGCTCGCCCGGCGCCTCACCCGCTCCCCGGGCCCCAACCTGGTGCCCTCCCTGTGCATGGGCGCCGCACTGCTGGTCACCGCCGACCTGACCGCGCAGCGGGCGTTCGGCGCCGACCAGCTGCCGGTCGGCGTGGTCACGGGCGTACTCGGCGGGGTCTACCTGCTGTGGCTGCTGGTCACCGAGCGCAGGGCCGGGCGGATATGAGCGCCCGCAGCAACGCAGTGAGCAACCGAAGGAGCACCGTGAACCGCCTGTCCGCCGACAACGTCACCCTCGCCTACGACCAGCGCGTCATCGCCGAGCAGCTGTCGGTGGAGATACCCGACCACTCCTTCACGGTGATCGTCGGCCCCAACGCGTGCGGCAAGTCCACACTGCTGCGGGCACTGTCGCGGATGCTCAGGCCCAGCCGGGGCCGGGTGCTGCTCGACGGGCAGGTCATCCAGTCGATGCCGGCCAAGAAGGTCGCCCGGACGCTCGGCCTGCTGCCGCAGTCCTCGATCGCGCCCGACGGGATCACCGTCGCCGACCTCGTGGGCCGCGGCCGCTACCCGCACCAGGGGATTCTGCGCCAGTGGTCCGCCGAGGACGAGCGGGTCGTGCGCGAGTCCATGGAGCGGACCGGCGTCGCCCAGCTCGCCGAGCGGTACGTCGACGAGCTGTCGGGCGGCCAGCGGCAGCGCGTGTGGATCGCCATGGCGCTGGCCCAGCAGACACCGCTGCTGCTGCTCGACGAGCCGACGACGTACCTGGACATCCAGCACCAGATCGACGTCCTCGACCTGTGCGCCGAACTGCACGAGGAGCAGGGGCGCACCCTCGTCGCCGTGCTGCACGACCTGAACCACGCCGCCCGCTACGCCACCCACCTCGTCGCCCTGCGCGACGGCCGGGTCATCGCCCAGGGCGCGCCGAACGAGATCGTCACCGCCGAACTGGTGGAGGAGGTGTTCGGGCTGCGCTGCCAGGTCATCGAGGACCCGGAGACCGGCACGCCGCTGGTGGTGCCGGCGGCGCGCGCGGCCCGCGCGCGTGCGGCGGCCCACGGCACGGCCGCCGGTCTGGCCGCTACAGAAGTTTCGTGAGCCGCATCAGGTCGAACAGGCTCGCCTGGAGCTTCACCCGCCCCGACCCCCAGGCCTTGGCGAACGCCAGCTCCCCGCCGACCAGCGCGAGCAGGTCGTCGCCGGTCATGGCGAGCCGGATCTCGGCCTTCCGGGGCGGCGGACCCTGAACGGTGTCCCGCACCTCTATCCGGCCGCCGACGAGGCGGCCCAGGAAGGTGACGTCCAGATCCTTGATGTGGCAGCTCACCGAGCGGTCCAGGGCCGCCGCCTCGCGGACGTCCCCTTCCGCTGTCGCCATGGTGTCGGAGAGTCTTTCGAGTGCGCTGCGGCACTCCTCGATCGTTGCCATCACCACCGACGTTACCCCAGGGCTTCGCGGTAGCGTCTGGGCATGAGCGACTCTGTGACCGGGACGGAGGTCCGGGAGGAGGCGGCGGACCCCGAGGGGGAGGCTCCACCGCCCAGCGGCGAGGCGGCCGACGCGACCGGCGAGCACGACCCCGCCGCCCCCGCCCCGCTGCTCGTGCCCCGCACCCCCACCGGCGACGCCCGTGTCGACGCGGCCCTGGAACGGCTCGGTGACGCCGACCACCTCGCCACGGACGGACACCTCCAGGTGTACGAGGATGTACACGGGGGGCTGCGCGACGCGCTCACCGCGCTCGACGCCCGTCCGGCACCTCCGGCGCCCCCCGCGCAGTCACCGCCGTACCGACACAGGAGCTGAACCGAACGTGGCAGGAGTCGCACGCCGCCGTCTCGACGCGGAGCTGGTCCGCCGGAAGCTCGCACGCTCGCGCGAGCACGCCGGCCAGCTGATCGCCGCAGGGCGGGTCACCGTCGGCAAGACCGTCGCGACCAAGTCCGCCACCCAGGTGGAGACCGCCGTCGCCATCGTCGTCGCCGCCGACGACAGTGACCCCGACTACGTCTCCCGGGGCGGCCACAAGCTGGCCGGTGCGCTGAAGGCCTTCGTACCACGCGGGCTGGTCGTCGAGGGACGGCGGGCACTGGACGCCGGCGCGTCCACCGGAGGCTTCACCGACGTGCTGCTGCGCGCGGGCGCCGCACACGTCGTCGCCGTCGACGTCGGATACGGACAACTCGCCTGGACTTTGCAGAGCGATGAACGCGTCACCGTCAAGGACCGTACGAACGTACGCGAGTTGACGCTCGAAGCGATCGATGGGGAGCCTGTGGATCTTGTCGTGGGGGATCTGTCCTTCATCCCGCTCGGCCTGGTGCTGCCCGCCCTGGTGCGGTGCGCGAAGCCGGACGCCGATCTGGTGATGATGGTCAAGCCGCAGTTCGAGGTGGGGAAGGAACGGCTGGGCAGCGGGGGCGTCGTGCGGAGTCCGGAGCTGCGGGCCGAGGCCGTGCGGACCGTGGCCGGGAAGGCGTGGGAACTGGGACTGGGGGCCGAAGGCGTCACCGCCAGTCCGCTGCCCGGACCCTCCGGGAACGTCGAATACTTTCTGTGGCTGCGTGCCGGGGCGCCCGCCCTGGACCCGGCCGATGTTGACCGCGCAGTGGCGGAGGGGCCGCGTTGACACAGACCCAAGCTCGAACCGTTTTCCTGCTGGCCCACACCGGCCGGTCGGCCGCCATCCGCAGTGCCGAGCTCGTGGTCAAGGGGCTGCTGCTGTCCGGCATCGGCGTACGCGTCCTGGAGGCGGAGGCACGCGACCTGCCGCTGCCGGACGAGGTGGAGCTCGTCAAGGAGGCCACCCCGCAGTGTCTCGACGGGTGCGAGCTGCTCATCGTGCTGGGCGGTGACGGCACCCTGCTGCGCGGCGCTGAGTTCGCCCGCGCCTCGGGCGTGCCGATGCTCGGCGTCAACCTCGGGCGGGTCGGCTTCCTCGCCGAGGCCGAGCGGGACGACCTCGACAAGGTCGTCGACCGGGTGGTCAGCAAGGCGTACGAGGTCGAGGAGCGCATGACCGTCGACGTGGTCGTGCACCGCAACGGGGACATCGTGCACACCGACTGGGCGCTGAACGAGGCGGCCGTGCAGAAGGTGTCCGCCGAGCGGATGCTGGAGATCGTGCTCGAGATCGACGGGCGTCCGGTGACCGGGTTCGGCTGCGACGGAATCGTCTGCGCCACCCCCACCGGGTCCACCGCGTACGCCTTCTCCGCAGGCGGGCCCGTGGTGTGGCCGGAGGTCGAGGCGCTGCTGATGGTGCCGATCTCCGCGCACGCGCTGTTCGCCAAGCCCCTGGTGACGTCGCCCGACTCCGTGCTGGCCGTCGAGGTGCTGCCGCACGTCCCGCCGGGCGTGCTGTGGTGCGACGGGCGGCGCACGGTCGAACTGCCGCCCGGCGCGCGCGTGGAGGTGCGCCGCGGAGCGGTACCGGTCCGGCTGGCCCGCCTGCACCACGCGTCGTTCACGGACCGCCTGGTCGCCAAGTTCGCGCTGCCGGTCTCGGGGTGGCGCGGGGCGCCGCACTAGGACCGCCGTCCCGGGACACGGGTGCACGGGCGTGCCCCCGGGTGCCCCTCTATGGGTGGGGTGGCGTCGCACGACGCGACCAAAACCTCGTATGGTCGTGGTCGTGTTGGAGGAGATGCGGATACGGTCACTCGGAGTGATTGACGACGCGGTCGTCGAGCTTTCGCCGGGGTTCACCGCCGTCACCGGTGAGACCGGTGCGGGCAAGACCATGGTGGTCACCAGTCTGGGACTGCTGCTGGGCGGACGCGCGGATCCGGCGCTGGTACGGATCGGCGCCGGGAAAGCGGTCGTGGAGGGGCGGGTCACCGTACCCGCGGACGCCTCCGCCGCCGTACGGGCCGAGGAGGCCGGCGCCGAGCTCGACGACGGGGCGCTGCTGATCAGCCGTACCGTCTCCGCCGAGGGCCGCTCCCGGGCGCACCTGGGCGGACGGAGCGTGCCGGTGGGGCTGCTCGCCGAACTCGCCGACGAACTGGTGGCCGTGCACGGGCAGACCGACCAGCAGGGACTGCTCAAACTGACCCGGCAGCGGCAGGCGCTCGACCGGTACGCGGGCGACGCCGTCGCCGTGCCGCTCGCCAAGTACGCCGAGGCCTACCGCCGGCTCCGCGTCGTGACGGCGGAGCTGGACGAGATCACCACGCGTGCGCGTGAACGGGCCCAGGAGGCCGACATGCTGCGCTACGGCCTCGACGAGATCGCCGGGGTCGAACCGCGGGCCGGGGAGGACACCGAGCTGGCCGAGGAGGCGGAGCGGCTCGGCCACGCCGAGGCGCTGTCCGCCGCCGCGACGGCCGCGCACGCCGCCCTCGCGGGCAATCCGGAGGACCCCGAGGGCATCGACGCGGCCACCCTCGTCGCGGGCGCCCAGCGGGCCCTGGAGGCCGTGCGGTCGCACGATCCGGCGCTGGCCGCGCTCGCCGACCGCATCGGCGAGATCGGCATCCTGCTCGGCGACGTGGCCGGGGAACTGGCGGGATACGCCGACGACCTGGACGCCGATCCGCTGAGGCTGGCGGCGGTGGAGGAGCGGCGGGCCGCGCTCGGCGCGCTGACCCGCAAGTACGGCGAGTACGAGAAGGGCGTCGCCGCCGTACTCGCGTGGGCCGAGCGGAGCGCCGCCCGCCTCACGGAGCTGGACGGCGACGACGAGCGGATCGGGGAGCTGACCGCCGAGCGGGACGCGCTGCGCATCGAACTGGGAGGTCTGGCCCAGGCGTTGACGGACGCCCGTACGGAGGCCGCGGAGCGGTTCGCCGCCGCCGTGACGGCCGAGCTGGCCTCCCTGGCCATGCCCCACGCGCGCGTGTCGTTCGACATCCGGCAGACCGAGGACCCCGAGGGCGTCGAGGTCGGCGGCCGTACCGTCGCCTGCGGGCCGACCGGCGCCGACGAGGTCGAACTGCTCCTTGCCCCGCATCCCGGGGCGCCGCCCCGGCCGATCGCCAAGGGCGCCTCCGGCGGTGAGCTGTCGCGCGTGATGCTGGCCGTCGAGGTCGTCTTCGCCGGGACGGATCCGGTGCCGACGTATCTCTTCGACGAGGTCGACGCGGGCGTCGGCGGCAAGGCGGCCGTGGAGATCGGGCGGCGCCTGGCCCGGCTGGCGAAGAGCGCCCAGGTCGTCGTCGTCACCCACCTGCCCCAGGTCGCCGCCTTCGCCGACCGGCAGCTGCTGGTGGAGAAGACCAACGACGGCTCGGTGACCCGGTCGGGCGTGAAGGTGCTGGAGGGCGAGGACCGCGTCCGGGAGCTGTCCCGGATGCTGGCCGGCCAGGAGGACTCGCAGACGGCCCGGGCACACGCCGAGGAACTGCTCGCCGCGGCCCGGGCGGACGCCTAGGAAGTGCGTAGGGTGGCGAAATGGTCTCCCGCGCCGCCACCCCGCGCACACCTCCCCCCACTCCCACCCGACTCGCCACCACCGTCCTCCACACCGCACCGCCGGCCGGACGCGAGCGTTGGGGCCGCAGGCATCACACGGGACGACCCATCGGGCGGTACACCGGACCGGCGACGGCCGCGACGCCCGTGGCCGGGGCCGACCGTGTGCGGTCCGCGGTGGGGCCGGCGGTGGCGACCGCGTGCGCCAGGTCGGCGGCGGCTGTAGTGGCCGCGGTCGGGGCCGGTCGGGGCCGGTCGGGGCCGGTCGGGGCCGGTCGGGTGCGGTCCGCGGCGGGTCCGGCGGTGCAGGCCGCGTGCGCTGGGTCGGCGGCTGCTGCGTATGCCGGTTCTGCGACGGTTGCGGTGGCTGCGGTTGGGGGCTGGACGGGTATGGCCCGAGGTGGCTTTGGCGGTGTCGGTGACTACGTCGCCGGTGGCTCGCGGTGCGGCTTTGGGACGTGCCTTGCCGGCCTGCGGCGCGGTGAGGTCGCCCGCGGGACGGTCGAGCTGCCCCGGATCCCCGCCGCCCAAGCGCGACCGAGGGAAAGGTCGCTGGACGGGGTGGCGATCGCGTGCGCCGCCACCCCTCCCGGACGTGCGGCCGGTCGGTTGGCCGGCGCGGTGTTCGCGCTGCCGCGCGGTGAACCGGACGCCGTCAGCAGCACCGCCGCGGCGGTGCTGCCCCGCGTGTACGGGGAGCGGGTGGTGAGCGGGGGTACGGGGGCGCACGCCCTGGGCATGGCGCCGTCGCGTGCGACGGACGCGGCGGACCGTTCGCGCACGCCCTCGCGGTGGCCGCCGCTCCCGCGCACGGGGAGAAAGTGAACGCGCCGAGGGCGGCACCGACCCGCCGGTTTCACTCTTATGAGTGATCCGCCGTCAAGCTGTCGAACCGTTCCCGCAGGCGCCCGGCACCCGCGCCGACCCGGAACACCCGTACGTACTGGCATCCTTGGACGCCGGGGGCAGTGAGCCGGGACAGCGTGTGCGGCTTTGTACCCCGGCTCGATACCTTCTGTACGTTTCCCCGTGACCCTCCCGACGCCGAACCAGGAGCCCCGGCCGCGTGAGCCCCGTGAGCAGCCACGTATCGCACGGTCAGTCGACGCTGCGCACCGTGCAGGTGCTGGGCGGAGGCAACGCCGGCAGCAGCGCGCACGTGCGGTCGCTGGCCGCGGGCCTGGTCGCCCGGGGCGTGCGGGTGACGGTGTGCGCCCCCGCCGAGGCCGACCGCGCCTACTCCTTCACCGGCGTCGGCGCCCAGCACGTGCACGTGCCGCGCAGCAGCGACCCGGTGTCCGTGGCCGCGCTGCGCACGGTCTGCGCGGACGCCGACCTGGTGCACGCGCACGGGCTGCACGCCTCCTTCCGCGCCGTGCTGGCGCTCAGCGGCCGCAGCACGCCCCTCGTGGTGACCTGGCACAACCACGTGCACGCCGAAGGAGCCCGCGCGCACCTGATGCGGCTGCTGGAGCGCCGTGTGGTCAAGGCCGCCACGGTCGTGCTCGGCACCACCTCCGAACTCGTCGACCGGGCCCGCGGGCGAGGCGCGCGGGACGCCCGGCTCGCCGCCGTCGCGGTGTCCCGGCCGACCGCCGGATACGAGCACCCGGAGCGTCCATGCTCCAAGGTGCGGGCCGAACTCGGCGCCATCGACCGGCCGTTGCTCATCGCCGTAGCCTCCCTGGACCCGGGCCGCGGCCATGAGCTGCTGCTGGACGCGGCCCGCGCCTGGCGCCTCATGGAACCCGTGCCGCTGCTCGTCGTCGCGGGGGAGGGGCCCCTGCGTACGGAGTTCCAGCGGCGGATCGAGGACGAGGAACTGCCGGTCCGGCTTCTCGGGCGGCGGGACGACGTCGGCGAGCTGCTGGCCGCCGCCGACCTGGCCCTGCTGCCCAGGAGCTGGGAGGCCCGCTCCGTCCTGGCCCAGGAGGCCCTGCACGCGCGGGTGCCGCTCGTCGCCGCGCGGACCGGCGGCGTCCCCGAACTCGTGGGCGACGCAGCCGAGCTGGTACCGGACCAGGACGTGGACGCGTTCACCGGCGCCGTCATACGGCTGCTCGGCGACCCCGAACGCCGCGAGGCGCTGCGGGACATGGGCACCCGGCAGGCCGCCACGTGGCCCACCGAGGACGACACGGTCGCCCAGGTGCTCAGCGTCTACGACGAGTTGACCCGGCCCCAGCCGCTGACCTGACGCTCACGGCACGTGCCGGCGGGCCCGCAGGGCCAGACTCAGGGCCAGGACCGTCTGCGGGTCGTCGAGGTCGGTGCCCAGCAACTCTCCGATCCGGGCCAGGCGGTTGTAGAGCGTCTGCCGGTTCAGGTGCAGCTCGCGGGCGGTCTCCGCCTTGCGGCCCGCGTGCGCCAGGTACGTCTGAAGGGTGGGCAGCAGCGGCGGCTTCGAGCGCAGGTCGTGGTCCCGCAGCGGGCCGATCGCGCGGTCCACGAAGGCCGCCAGGTCGGGGTGGTCGCGCAGCCGCCACAGCAGCAGGTCGATGTCCAGGCGACGGGCGTCGTACCAGGGCCGGTCCGGCAGCCCCTGCGCCGCCGTCGCCGCCTCCGCCGCGTGCCGCAGGCCCGCCGAGGCGGCCGCCCAGCCGCCCGCCACACCGACGACCACCACCTCCGGCTGCCCGCCCGGCCGCCGCATCCCGGCCCGCTCCACACCCGCCCGCAGGGCCGCCGCGACCCGGTCCGCGACGGTGGGCCGCTCCTTCTCCGAGCGCAGGCCGATCAGCAGCGGCACCCGGCCCTCGACCGGCCGCACGCCCAGCAGCACCGGCACGCCCACCGAGGCGAGTTCCTCGCCGACCGCGCGGGCCAGTACCGCCCAGCCCCCGCCGCCGGCGGCCGCGCTCGGCCGGGCGGTGTCCCCGGTGGACGCGAGCGCGTCGCCGAGCCGCATCACCACGGGCAGCAGCGGGCTGTTGCCCGGCTTGAAGCCGAGGACCCGCGCCTGCGCGGGAGCGTCCTCCGCGGCGATACGCCCCTCGGCGAGGTCGGTGAGGAAGTCGCCGCGGCCGCGCGCCGCCAGCTCCTCCTCCTGGCGGGCCTGCATCAGCACCACGGCCAGGAGACCCGCCGCCCGCTCGGCGGCCATGCGGTGCACCGGGGCCAGCGGCGAGCGGACCGGCAGCAGCACGAGCCGGGCGCGCACCGAGCCGGTGCCGGGTCCGCCGCCGGGCACGTCCACGACGACCGACCCGGCCGGCGGCGCCGCGTCCTTGCGCTGGCCGCGCAGTCCCTCCCAGACCTGGAGCGGATCGGCGCCCTCGGGCCCGGAGCCGGCCGCGTACAACAACTGCCCGTCCGGGGTCTCCAGGAAGACCGGGTTGCCGCCGAAGTCGGCCAGGATGCCGAGCACCTGCGGCACTCCGCCGCCGCCGAGCAGTGCCTGAGTGCAGCGGCGGTGCACCTCCTCGGCCCGCTGGAGCAGCGCGTAGTGGCCGTTGACGATCTCCGTGTGGATCTCCTCGGTGACCGCCACGAACGGCACCTCGCGGTGCAGCTGGACGAGGGGGAGACCGGCGGACCGCGCGGTCTCGACGAGGGCGGTGGGCAGGCGCGTGAAGCGCGGGCCCAGCTCCACCACCAGGGCCGCGATGCCGCGGTCGGCGAGGGTGCGCACGAAGGCCCGCTGGTCGGCGGGGCGGGTGCCGAGTCCGTAGCCGGTGGTCAGCAGGAGTTCGCCGCCCTTGAGGAGGGAGGCGATGTTGGGGACCTCGCCGGCGTGCACCCAGCGGACGGTGCGGGTCAGCTTGTCGGCGCCGGCGAGGACCTCGGGGAGGCCGCTGCGCAGGCCGGGCAGTTCGAGGGCGCGCCGGACGGTGATGCCGGTGCCCTCGGTGTCGAATCTGCGGTCCATGGAGCGGACGCTACCTCTGCCCGGGACGCGGCGGCAGCGTCGGGTGGCCGGAGCGGTCCGACACCCTGAGCTGGGCTGACCGCCGGACGGGCGCGTTCGCCCGCCCGGCGCCGGGTCAGCCTCCGTAGGCGCCGCTCGCCGTCAGGCGCAGGGCCGTGTCGATCAGCGGCACATGGCTGAAGGCCTGGGGGAAGTTGCCCACCTGGCGCTGGCGGCGCGGGTCCCACTCCTCGGCGAGCAGGCCCAGGTCGTTGCGGAGCGAGAGGAGCTTGTCGAAGAGCTTGCGCGCCTCGTCCACGCGGCCGATCATCGCCAGGTCGTCGGCCATCCAGAAGGAGCAGGCGAGGAAGGCGCCCTCGTCGCCGGGCAGGCCGTCGACGCCCGCGTGGTCGCCGTCGGTGGGGTAGCGCAGGATGAACCCGTCCGAGGTGGACAGCTCGCGCTGGATCGCCTCGATGGTGCCGATGACCCGCTTGTCGTCCGGCGGCAGGAAGCCCATCTGCGGGATGAGCAGCAAGGACGCGTCCAGCTCCCGTGAACCGTAGGACTGCGTGAAGGTGTTGCGCTCCTTGTCGTAGCCCTTCTCGCACACCTCGCGGTGGATGTCGTCCCGCAGCACCTTCCAGCGCTCCAGCGGGCCGTCGGCCTCCCCGGACTCGATGAGCTTGATGGTGCGGTCGACGGCGACCCAGGCCATGACCTTGGAGTGCACGAAGTGGCGGCGCGGCCCGCGCACCTCCCAGATGCCCTCGTCCGGCTCCTGCCAGTGCTTCTCCAGGTACTGGATCAGCTTGAGCTGGAGCAGCGAGGCGTAGTCGTTGCGGGCCAGGCCCGTCATGTGGGCCAGGTGCAGGGCCTCGGTGACCTCGCCGTAGACGTCCAGCTGGAGCTGGTGCGCGGCGCCGTTGCCCACCCGGACCGGCGCGGAGTTCTCGTAGCCGGGCAGCCAGTCCAGCTCCGCCTCGCCCAGCTCGCGCTCGCCGGCGATGCCGTACATGATCTGGAGGTTGTCCGGATCGCCGGCGACGGCCCGCAGCAGCCACTCGCGCCAGGCGCGGGCCTCCTCGCGGTAGCCGGTGCGCAGCAGCGAGGACAGGGTGATCGCCGCGTCGCGCAGCCAGGTGTAGCGGTAGTCCCAGTTGCGTACGCCGCCGATGTCCTCGGGCAGCGACGTGGTGGGGGCCGCCACGATGCCGCCGGTCGGGGCGTAGGTCAGGGCCTTGAGCGTGATCAGGCTGCGGACCACGGCCTCGCGGTAGGGGCCGTGGTACGTGCAGTGCCCGACCCAGTCGCGCCAGAACTCCTCCGTCGCCTCCAGCGACTGCTCCGGCTCCGGCAGCGGCGGCGGCTCCTTGTGCGACGCCTGCCAGGAGATGGTGAACGCGATCCGGTCACCGGGAGCGACGGTGAAGTCCGCGTACGTGGTCAGCGACTCGCCGTAGGTCTTCACCGATGTGTCGAACCACACGGAGTCCGGACCCGCCACCGCCACCGTGCGGCCCTCGTGCCGGTGCACCCACGGCACGACCCGGCCGTAGGAGAAGCGCATGCGCAGCGTGGAGCGCATCGGTACCCGCCCGGTGACGCCCTCCACGATGCGGATCAGCTGCGGGGCGCCGTCGCGCGGGGGCATGAAATCCGTCACGCGGACCGTGCCGCGCGGGGTGTCCCACTCGGATTCCAGGATCAGCGAGTCACCGCGGTAACTGCGCCGGGCCGCCGTGGGCGGCTGTGTGCCGGCCGCGAACGCCGGGCCGATCCGCCAGAAACCGTGTTCCTCGGTACCCAGCAGGCCGGCGAAGATGGCATGGGAATCGAAGCGGGGCAGGCACAGCCAGTCGACTGTCCCGTCCCGGCAGACCAGGGCAGCGGTCTGCATGTCTCCGATGAGTGCGTAGTCTTCGATGCGCCCGGCCACGTGCAACTCCAGTCGAACGGCCACGTCACACCCCGCGAAGGGGCTGTCGCTAGTGCGGTCAAGGGGTGGTTGTAATGCGTCGTCGAGCGGTGGGGGGACCGCCGGTCGGCCGTGGGGGCAGAACGACAACCCTTGCTCAACGAACTGACGAGCTCTTGTTGTTCCGGGTCATACGGACGGGGGTGGTGCCGTGTTGCCGGCGGGGCTCCTCAGCGAGTGTCCGAGCAGGATACGACGCACGTAGATGATCTGCGTGCCGCTCCGGGCAACCCGGGTGCGCCGAACGAGTGAGCCATGGGTGAGGGACCTGTGAGTGGTACGCGCACGTGTCGGAGCGTGCGCGGAGCGTGGCCGGGAGCCATGCCCGTCAGGCGCTGATACCCTGGTAGCCCGTGGACCGGTGGGCTCGAAACCCCCGAACCGCAGCGACGGCGCCTCAGCCGGACACCCGGGTTCCCCGGACCGGCCAGCCGTACCGCACGACAGACCGCGACCACGGGAGCCCCCTCTTGGCCATGCCGCCCGCTGCTTTCCGAAACAGCAAAGCCACGACGACCAAGCACATCTTCGTCACCGGGGGTGTCGCCTCCTCGCTCGGCAAGGGCCTCACCGCCTCCAGCCTGGGCATGCTGCTGAAGGCCCGGGGCCTGCGCGTCGTGATGCAGAAGCTGGACCCGTACCTCAACGTCGACCCGGGCACGATGAACCCCTTCCAGCACGGTGAGGTGTTCGTCACCAACGACGGCGCCGAGACCGACCTGGACATCGGCCACTACGAGCGCTTCCTCGACCGGGACCTGGACGGCTCCGCCAACGTCACCACCGGCCAGGTCTACTCCACGGTCATCGCCAAGGAGCGGCGCGGCGAGTACCTGGGCGACACGGTGCAGGTCATCCCGCACATCACCAACGAGATCAAGCACCGCATCCGGCGCATGGCCACCGACGAGGTGGACGTCGTCATCACCGAGGTCGGCGGCACGGTCGGCGACATCGAGTCGCTGCCGTTCCTGGAGACCGTCCGCCAGGTCCGCCACGAGGTCGGCCGGGACAACGTCTTCGTCGTGCACATCTCGCTGCTTCCCTACATCGGCCCCTCCGGGGAGCTGAAGACCAAGCCGACCCAGCACTCGGTCGCCGCGCTGCGCAACATCGGCATCCAGCCGGACGCGATCGTGCTGCGCTGCGACCGCGAGGTGCCCACCGCGATCAAGCGCAAGATCTCCCTGATGTGCGACGTCGACGAGGCGGCCGTGGTCGCCTGCCCCGACGCCCGGTCGATCTACGACATCCCGAAGGTCGTGCACTCCGAGGGCCTGGACGCCTACGTCGTCCGCAAGCTGGACCTGCCCTTCCGCGACGTGGACTGGACGACCTGGGACGACCTGCTGGACCGCGTCCACAAGCCCGAGCACGAGATCACCCTGGCCCTGGTCGGCAAGTACATCGACCTGCCCGACGCCTACCTGTCGGTGACCGAGGCGCTGCGCGCGGGCGGCTTCGCCAACAGGGCCCGGGTGAAGATCAAGTGGGTCACCTCCGACGACTGCAAGACCGCGGCCGGCGCCGAGCAGCAGCTCGCCGGCGTCGACGGCATCTGCATCCCGGGCGGCTTCGGTGACCGCGGCGTGCTCGGCAAGGTCGGCGCCATCCGCTACGCCCGTGAGAACGGCATCCCGCTGCTGGGCCTGTGCCTGGGCCTGCAGTGCATCGTGATCGAGGCCGCCCGCAACCTCGCCGACATCGCGGACGCCAACTCCACCGAGTTCGACCCGGCCACCGGCCACCCGGTGATCTCCACCATGGCCGAGCAGATGGACATCGTCGCCGGCGAGGGCGACATGGGCGGCACCATGCGGCTCGGCATGTACCCGGCGAAGCTGGCCGAGGGCTCGATCGTGCGCGAGGTCTACGACGGCAAGGAGTACGTCGAGGAGCGCCACCGCCACCGCTACGAGGTGAACAACGCCTACCGCGCGGAGCTGGAGAAGAAGGCGGGCATCGTCTTCTCCGGCACCTCCCCGGACGGCAAGCTCGTCGAGTACGTGGAGTACCCGCGCGAGGTCCACCCCTACCTGGTCGCCACCCAGGCGCACCCGGAGCTGCGCTCGCGCCCGACGCGTCCGCACCCGCTGTTCGCCGGCCTGGTGAAGGCCGCCGTCGAGCGGAAGAACTCCAAGTAGCACACCCGGTTGTACGGTTGCGGGGGTGCGTACCGTCAAAGGTGCGCACCCCCGTTCTGTTTGCGCACGTCGGAAAGGCCAGGGCATGACGATCAAGGACATCCCCGAGGAGTGGGAGATCCGGGCCACCAGCACCCCGTTCGTCGGCGGCAAGACCTCCGTCCGCACCGACGACGTCGTCATGCCCGACGGCTCCGTGGTCACCCGCGACTACCAGGTGCATCCCGGCTCCGTGGCCGTCCTCGCCCTCGACGAGGAGGACCGGGTGCTGCTGATCCGCCAGTACCGCCACCCGGTGCGGCAGCGGCTGTGGGAGATCCCGGCGGGCCTGCTCGACGTGCCCGGCGAGAACCCGCTGCACGCCGCCCAGCGCGAGCTGTACGAGGAGGCCCACGTCAAGGCCGAGGACTGGCGGGTGCTGACCGACGTCTACACCACCCCGGGCGGCTGCGACGAGTCCGTGCGGATCTTCCTCGCCCGGGGCCTGTCCGAGGCGGTCGGCGAGCGCTTCGCGGCGGAGCACGAGGAGACCGACATGGAGCACGCGCGGATCCCGGTGGACGAACTGGTACGGGGCGTGCTCGCGGGCGAACTGCACAACAACTGCCTGGTGGTGGGCGTCCTGTCGCTGGTCGCCGCGCGCCGGGGGGACGGATTGGACGCCCTGCGCCCGGCCGAGGCGCCCTGGCCGGCCCGCCCCTTCGCGTCCTGAACACACCGTCGACCCCTGTGGTGTGACGATCGCCTGATCCGATCGGGCGACGTGTCCGCCGTGCTCCTCACGGTTCGTCGCAGAGCGTGAACTAGGCTCTGGAAACGCCCGAACCGGAGTCCCGGCGGGCTTGCACGTGCGTGGGACGGGAGTGTGGCCCGTGACGGATCAGGCGGTGGACGCAGGTGGCGTGAACCTGTCCGGCGGGGACTGGTTCCCCGCGGCCGCGAAGAGTCTCTTCCTGGGCCGCACGCGGGAGTTGAAGGAGCTGCGCGCCGACATCGAGCGGGCCGGCCTCGACACCCTGGCCGGCCGCAAGGAGCCGCGCGCACGCGTCCTGCTGATCGCGGGCAGGCCCGGCTCCGGCCGTACGGCGCTCGCCGAGGAACTGGTGGGGCAGGTCGCGCAGCGTTACCCCGGCGGGGTGCTGCGCGCCGGGCTCACCGAGCCCGACGGCACCCCCGTACCCGTCGAGGCCGTCGCCCGCGACCTGCTCACGGCCCTGGATCTGCCGACCCCGCCCGGCGCCGCCGAGGACGACCTGACCGAGGCCCTGCGCACCGCCCTCGCCGAGCGCCGGGCGCTGCTCCTGCTCGACGACGCGGCCGGCGCGGACCAGGTCGACGCGCTGCTGCCGGAGAACGCCGACTGCCTGCTCGTCGCCGTCTCCCGGGGCCCGCTCACCGGGATCGCCGACGTCCGCCCGTGCACCCTGGGCGGCCTGGACACCAAGTCCGGCGTTGAGCTGCTGGCGCAGCGCATCGACCCGGTGCGCATCACCGTCGACCCGCGCGCCGCCGAGAGCCTGATCGAGGTCTGCCAGGGCCAGCCCGCCGCGCTGACCCTGGCCGGCGGCTGGCTCGCCGCCCACCCCCAGGCGGCCGTCGCCGACCTCGCCAAGCAGCTGCGCGCCGACCCCGACGAGCGCTCCGCCCTCGACCGGGTGCTGCGGTTCGTGCACGGCACCCTGTCCGGTCAGGCCGCCCGGCTGCTGCGCCTGCTCTCCCTCGCCCCGGCCGGTGACGTCGACCCGCAGACCGCCTCCGCGCTCGCCGGCTGCTCGGTCGAGGCCGCCCGCGGCCTCCTCGACGACTTCGCCGGACTCGGCGTGCTGCGCGCCGTCCCCTCGCCGCTGCCGTGCTACGAGGTCCCCGGCTGCCTGCACCCGCTGCTGGCGGACCTCGCCCAGCGCCAGGACCGCCCCGCCGAGCTGCGGCTCGCCCGCGCCCGGATGCTGGAGCGGACCGTGCGGCTGCTCCAGTCCTGCCGGGCGATCACCGAGACCGACAGCCCCGAGACCCGGGAGAAGCTGAAGAGCCTGCCTCCGGGGCTGCGCTTCGCCACTCCGCGGGCCGCCGAGAAGTGGCTGCGCGCCCGCAGGCCCGCCCTGCTCGCCGCGGCCCGGCTCGCCGTCGCCGACGGCGAACTGGACACCCTGGCCCGCCGCTTGATGTCCCAGCTGGTGCGGGCCATGGTGGCGCACATCGGCACCCAGGCCGCCGCCGGTGACCTCTACGGCATCCACCGGCTCGTCCTGGACGTCGCCGAGCGGCGCGGGCTGCCCCGGGAGAAGGCCGCCGCCCTGCTGAACCTCGCCGACCTGGACGCCCGCACCGGGCGTACGGCGGCGGCGCTGGCCCGCTACCGGGCCGCGCTGGACGCGGGACGGGAGGCCGACGACCCGTACGCGATCAGCCGCGCCATGGAATCCGTAGGCAGCGCCCACCAGGAGCTGGGGGACTACGACCGGGCCGCCGACTGGTTCGGCCGCGCCCTGGCGCGGCGGCTCGCGCGCGAGGAGCGCGAGGACGCCGCCCGCCTCTACGGCCGCATCGCCACCGCGCACACCTACACGGGCCGCTACGGCGAGGCCCTGCGCAACTGGCGGGCGGCCGTCGCCGCGCACCGCAAGGCGGGCGATGTCGCCGCCCACGCGCGCGCGTTGAGCGAGCTGGCGCGCGTCCAGGAGTACGCCGGGCGCCCCGAGGACTGCCTGCGCACCTGCCAGGAGGCGGTGGAGTGGGCCCGCCACGCCGAGGACGTACGGCTCCAGGCGGCGCTCCAGTTGCGGCTCGCCGACACCCTGGAGCGGCTGGGCGACGCGGCCACGGCGGCCCTGCACCGCGGAACGGCCCGGCGCATGCTAGGCGACGAGGTCCCTGCGGCCGAGGAGGGCGGTCCGGAGGGCCCATTGACGGCTGGGGACGGCAATGCCTGCGAAATCCGCAGTGCATCCACTGAAGATTGATGCAATGAAAGGCTAGACAGAGAGAAAGCCTTCATTAGACTGGTTCTGCCGCTCGTTCCCCTGCGGTGTTGCCTGGTATGCCCTCGCATGCCGGGGTACGTCTGATATTGCCCCACATTCTCTGAGCCAAGGACCGTGATCGACGTGAAGGTCGGCATCCCCCGCGAAGTCAAGAACAACGAGTTCCGGGTGGCCATCACCCCCGCCGGCGTGCACGAGCTCGTGCGTAACGGCCACCAGGTCGTCGTCGAGCGGAACGCGGGCGTCGGCTCCTCGATCCCGGACGAGGAGTACGTGGCCGCCGGCGCCCGGATCCTCGAGACCGCGGACGAGGTCTGGGCCGCCGCCGACATGGTGCTGAAGGTCAAGGAGCCCATCGCCGAGGAGTACCACCGCCTCCGCAAGGACCAGATCCTCTTCACCTACCTGCACCTGGCCGCCTCCAAGGAGTGCACGGACGCCCTGCTGGAGTCCGGCACCACGGCGATCGCCTACGAGACCGTCGAGCTCCCGAACCGCGCGCTGCCGCTGCTCGCCCCGATGTCCGAGGTCGCGGGCCGTCTCGCGCCGCAGGTCGGCGCCTACCACCTGATGCGCGCCGCGGGCGGCCGCGGTGTGCTGCCGGGCGGCGTCCCGGGCGTGCCGGCCGGCGAGGCCGTCATCATCGGCGGTGGCGTCTCCGGCTGGAACGCCGCGCAGATCGCCATCGGTCTGGGCTTCCACGTGACCCTCCTGGACAAGGACATCAACAAGCTCAAGGAGGCGGACAAGATCTTCGGTACGAAGATCAAGACCGTCGTCTCGAACGCCTTCGAGCTGGAGAAGGCCTGCGTGGAGGCCGACCTCGTGGTCGGCGCCGTGCTCGTCCCGGGCGCCAAGGCCCCGAAGCTGGTCAGCAACGAGCTGGTGTCCCGGATGAAGGCCGGAAGTGTCCTTGTCGACATCGCGATCGACCAGGGCGGATGCTTCGAGGACTCCCACCCGACCACGCACGCCGAGCCGACCTTCAAGGTCCACGAGTCGGTGTTCTACTGCGTCGCCAACATGCCGGGCGCCGTGCCCAACACCTCCACCTACGCGCTGACCAACGCCACGCTGCCGTACATCGTCGAACTCGCCAACCGTGGCTGGGTGGAGGCGCTGCGCCGTGACCCGGCGCTGGCCAAGGGCCTCAACACCCACGAGGGCAAGGTCGTTTACCGCGAGGTCGCCGAGGCCCACGGCCTGGAGCACGTCGCGCTGGAGTCCCTGCTCGGCTGAGCGGGTCGCCAAGTCGCCAAGGTGTGAAAGGCGATACGTCAACACGCGTCGTCAACCTCGCACGACCGGCCGGACCTTGTCCCACAAGGTCCGGCCGGATGTGTGTATGGTCACTTCGCCGCACTCGGTCAACTCGCCTCGAACGCAACCATTCGACCGATTCACGCACCGGTGAAACCTGCCGTGCGACGGTCGTACGCCCTTGACAGAGGGATGTTCCATTACCGACACATCGGGCCGGGTCCGGCGGATTGTGTTGCTGCGGACCGCCGACACGCCATAGAGTCGCCAATCGTCGGCATGGTGCCACGCTGACCTGTCTAGAAGTTCCCTGGTCACCAAGGAGGTAAGACGACTTGTGAATGAGTCGACATTTTCTCCCGGGGGTGGTCAACCAGGAATGCCTGCGACGGGCCAGGGCCCCACGCGGCTCGAGGCTGTCGGCTCCGTTGCTGTGCGCACCTTCGCAGCCCACCAGAGTCACCGGACACCAGGGGTGACTCAGCCAGCACACCCAAGCATGGATGGCCATCACGTGAACGCCATGGCCGGCGACGGAAGTGGCGCGCCCCACAACCACTTCGCCGACTACGACGAACTGCCCGAGGGGCACTTCTACGACCCCGACGCCGAGTACGAGCCCGACCCCGAGTACGCGGCCACGCTCGCGCCCGACGCGGCCCGCCAGCGCCGTGAGCGCATCGGCCCGACCGGACGCCCGCTGCCGTACTTCCCGATCCCGGGTCCGCTGACCGACCACGGCCCCGCGAAGATCATCGCGATGTGCAACCAGAAGGGCGGCGTCGGCAAGACCACGTCGACCATCAACCTGGGTGCCGCGCTCGCGGAGTACGGCCGCCGGGTGCTGCTCGTGGACTTCGACCCGCAGGGCGCGCTGTCGGTGGGTCTCGGCGTCAACCCCATGGAGCTCGACCTCACCGTCTACAACCTGCTCATGGAGCGGGGCATGTCCGCGGACGAGGTCCTGCTGAAGACGGCGGTCCCCAACATGGACCTGCTGCCCAGCAACATCGACCTGTCGGCCGCCGAGGTCCAGCTGGTGAGCGAGGTCGCGCGCGAGTCGACGCTCCAACGCGCCCTGAAGCCGCTGATGGACGACTACGACTACATCGTCATCGACTGCCAGCCCTCGCTCGGCCTGCTCACCGTCAACGCCCTCACGGCCGCGCACAAGGTGATCGTGCCGCTGGAGTGCGAGTTCTTCGCGCTGCGCGGTGTGGCACTGCTGACCGAGACCATCGAGAAGGTCCAGGAGCGCCTCAACCCGGAGCTGGAGCTCGACGGGATCCTGGCCACGATGTACGACTCGCGCACGGTGCACAGCCGTGAGGTGCTCGCGCGTGTCGTCGAGGCGTTCGACGACCACGTGTACCACACGGTCATCGGACGCACCGTCCGCTTCCCGGAGACCACGGTCGCCGGTGAGCCGATCACCACGTACGCCTCCAACTCCGTCGGCGCCGCCGCCTACCGCCAGCTCGCCAGGGAGGTGCTCGCCCGGTGTCACGCCGAGTGAGTCTGCCGGGGGCCGACGAACTGTTCCGTACGACAGGGGGAATGGCGCTCCAGCCGTCCACTCCCCGACGCCAGGCAGGCGGCGAGGCCCGGGTGCCCGCCCCCGCGGCGGAGGGTGACGCGGCCGCCTCGGCGGAGGACGCGCCGCAGTCGGTGCCCGCGCAGGGCGGCGACGGCGAGGGCGCGGAGCACGTGGCGGTGGAGGCGGCACCGACGGACGCGGGCGAGTCCCGCAGCCGGTCCGCGACCGCGGAGCGCTCCGCACGGCGTCCGGCGGCGGCGCAGGAAGGTTCTGCCGCCGCGCAGCCGCGCAAGCGGGGCCGCGGCGCCGCGGCGCGCCGGCCCAGCGGACGGGAACGGCACGACGAGAAGATCACCGTGTACGTGTCCGCCGAGGAGCTCATGGACCTGGAGCACGCCCGGCTGGTGCTCCGCGGTGAGCACGGGCTCGCCGTGGACCGCGGGCGCATCGTCCGCGAGGCGGTCGCCGTGGTGCTGGCCGACCTGGAGTCCCGGGGCGAGGCGAGCATCCTGGTACGGCGGCTGCGCGGCCGTTAGCCGTCCGAGCGGGCGGTAAGCGGTAGCCTGCGACGGCAATGACCTCGAACGACGCTCCCACCCCCACCGGCCGCAGACGCGCCCTCGGCCGCGGCCCGGGAACGGCATCCCCACCCCCGGCTCACCCACCCGAGCCGCCCGCGCCCCAGGATGAGCGCCCCGAACCGCCGGCCGCGCCTCCGGAGCCCATGCCCGCTCCCGGGCCCGCCGAGCAGCCCTCCGAGCCGTCGGTACGGGCTCCTGAGACGCCGGTGGACCTCCCGGGGGACGGCCCGGTGGTGGGCCCGGCCGCCGGGCAGCCGGCCGAGCCGGCGACCGGCGTTGCCGAGAATGCGGCGGCCGAGCCAGGTGGCTCGACCCCGCCCCGCGCCGGTTCCGACACGACGTCCGGGCCGACTGCCGGGGATGTCTCGCAGTCGGCGGTCGCGGAGGGCTCCCGGGCGGAGGCTCGTGGCGCCCTCGGGCAGCAGGCCGACGCGGGGCGCCGGGTGGAGGCCGTGCTGGAGCCGGGGGACGTTTCGCAGCCGGCGGTCACAGTCGATTCCAGGGCGGAGGCTCGTGCTGCTTCCGAAGCGGAAGCTGACGAGGGGCGCAGGGCGGAAGCCGCGTCGAGGCCCGAGGCCGGTTCCGGCATGACGTCCGGGCCGACTGCCGGGGATGTCTCGCAGTCGGCGGTCGCGGAGGGCTCCCGGGCGGAGGCTCGTGGCGCCCTCGGGCAGCAGGCCGACGCGGGGTGCCGGGTGGAGGCCGTGCTGGAGCCGGGGGACGTTTCGCAGCCGGCGGTCACAGTCGATTCCAGGGCGGAGGCTCGTGCTGCTTCCGAAGCGGAAGCTGACGGGGGGCGCAGGGCGGAACCCGCGTCGAGGCCCGAGGCCGGTTCCGGCATGACGTCCGGGCCGACTGCCGGGGATGTCTCGCAGTCGGCGGTCGCGGAGGGCTCCCGGCCGGAGGCTCGTGGCGCCCTCGGGCAGCAGGCCGACGCGGGGCGCAGGGCGGAAGCCGCGTCGAGGCCCGAGGCCGGTTCCGGTGCGGGGGCCGAGACCGGGCTGCCGTCCGAAGGGGCCGGCGAGGGGGACGGGGCTCTCGGTGACGGGGTGTTCAAGGTTCGGCTGGCCAACTTCGAGGGGCCGTTCGACCTGCTGCTGCAGCTGATCTCGAGGCACAAGCTCGACGTCACCGAGGTGGCCCTGTCCAAGGTCACCGACGAGTTCATGGCGCACATCCGGGCCATGGGTCCCGACTGGGACCTGGACCAGACGACCGAGTTCCTGGTCGTGGCCGCCACCCTGCTCGACCTCAAGGCGGCCCGGCTGCTGCCCGCGGCCGAGATCGAGGACGAGGCCGACCTGGCGTTGCTCGAAGCACGCGACCTGCTGTTCGCCCGGCTGCTCCAGTACCGCGCGTACAAGCAGATCGCCGACATCTTCAGCCGCCGGCTGGACGAGGAGGGCCGGCGCCACCCCCGTACCGTCGGGCTGGAACCCCACCACGCCGAACTGCTGCCCGAGGTCGTCATCAGCATCGGCGCGGCGCGCTTCGCCGAACTCGCGGTCAAGGCGATGCAGCCCAAGCCCAAGCCGCAGGTGTACGTCGACCACATCCACGCGCCGCTGGTCAGCGTGCAGGAGCAGGCGGGGATCGTGATCGCGCGGCTGCGGGAGCTGGGTGAGGCCGGCTTCCGGGAACTGGTGGCCGACACCGACGACACGCTCACCGTCGTGGCCCGCTTCCTCGCCCTGCTGGAGCTGTACCGCGAGAAGGCCGTGGCCCTGGACCAGGAGACCGCCCTCGGCGAGCTGATCGTGCGCTGGACCGGCGGTGACGGGGACGAGACGCCCACCGTGACGGACGAGTTCGATCGCGCACCCGAGGAGCCCGAGGAGCCCGAGGAGCCCAAGGAGGAGGAGAAGGCGTGAACGAGGAGACCACCGACCCGTCCGCGGCCCCGAGCACCGTCGCCGACCTCGACCTCAGGCCCGCCCTGGAGGCCGTCCTCATGGTCGTGGACGAGCCCGCGACCGAGGAGCACCTGGCGAAGATCCTGCAACGGCCCCGCCGGCAGGTCGCGGACGCGTTGCGCGAACTCGCCGACGAGTACACCGTGCAGGGCCGCGGCTTCGAGCTGCGGCTGATCGCCGGCGGCTGGCGTTTCTACGCCCGCCCCGAGTACGCGGCCGCCGTCGAGGGCTTCGTCCTGGACGGCCAGCAGGCCCGGCTCACCCAGGCCGCCCTGGAGACCCTCGCCGTGGTCGCCTACCGCCAGCCGGTCAGCCGCAGCCGCGTCTCCGCCGTCCGCGGAGTCAACTGCGACGGAGTCATGCGTACGCTGCTCCAACGCGGTCTGGTCGAGGAGGCGGGCGCGGAACCCGAAACAGGTGCGATCCTGTACAGGACGACGAACTACTTCCTGGAGCGGATGGGCCTGCGCGGTCTGGACGAGCTCCCGGAACTCGCGCCCTTCCTCCCCGAGGCGGAGGCGATCGAGGCCGAGACCCAGGAGGGCGTACCGTCGTTCGACCCGGACGCTCCCGATGACGCGCCGGGCGCAGACGGCGACCACACGACGAACACGACGACGGAATTTTGATGCGAAGCAGCGGCAGCGGCAGGAACGGCGGGCGCGGCGACTACCGCGGTGCCGGCAACAACAGGGACGAGCGGCAGGGGCAGGGCCGCCCCCGCAAGCCCCGACCCGAGGAGCGCCGCTACGACGTCGGCCCCGGCGCGACCAAGGACGGCCCCAAGTCCGGGCGCGGCGGATCCGCGCGCGGTGGCGCCAAGGGCGGCCCCAAGCAGCCCCAGCAGGGCGGCCGTACGGCTCCGGCCCGCTCCCGCGAGTACGAGACGCGGATGGAGGAGCGCAACCGCGAGCGGTACGCCGGCAAGAAGGACGTCAAGCTGCCCAAGACCTTCCCGGGCGCCGAGCAGGAGGGCGAGCGGCTCCAGAAGGTGCTCGCCCGCGCGGGATACGGTTCGCGGCGCGCCTGCGAGGAACTGATCGAGCAGGCCCGGGTCGAGATCAACGGCGAGATCGTCCTGGAGCAGGGCCGCCGGGTCGACCCGGAGAAGGACGAGGTCAAGGTCGACGGCCTGACCGTGGCCACGCAGTCGTACCAGTTCTTCTCGCTGAACAAGCCCGCCGGTGTCGTCTCCACCATGGAGGACCCGGAGGGCCGCCAGTGCCTCGGTGACTACGTCACCAACCGCGAGACGCGCCTCTTCCACGTCGGGCGCCTCGACACCGAGACCGAGGGTGTGATCCTGCTCACGAACCACGGCGAGCTGGCGCACCGGCTGACCCACCCGAAGTACGGCGTGCGCAAGACCTACCTCGCGCACATCGTCGGCCCGATCCCGCGGGACCTGGGCAAGCAGCTCAAGGACGGCATCCAGCTGGAGGACGGCTACGCGCGCGCGGACCACTTCCGGGTCGTCGAGCAGACCGGCAAGAACTACCTCGTGGAGGTCACCCTCCACGAGGGCCGCAAGCACATCGTCCGCCGCATGCTCGCCGCCGCGGGCTTCCCGGTCGACAAGCTCGTCCGCACCGCCTTCGGCCCCATCACCCTGGGCGACCAGAAGTCCGGCTGGCTCCGCCGCCTGTCGAACACCGAGGTCGGCATGCTGATGAACGAGGTCGACCTCTAGGGTTCTGCGTCCGGATCAGGCCGGCTCAGACGTCTCCCCGGCAGGCCGACGCGTGGCGGACACGGCGCAGGAAGTCCGCCACGCGTCGGTGATCGGGCTCCGCGGGGAGCGGGGTGCGGTCGGCGGCCCGTTCGGTCTCGGCGGCCAGGCGGGCCATCCGGGACTCGACCTCGGGCCACGGGACCTCACCCCGCCGCACCTCCAGGAGCGGTTCGCGCCGGTCGCCGACGTCGACCGTCAGCGTGCCGGTGCGCAGCAGGTCGCGGGCGCTGGTCAGCAGGCGCAGCAGATGCATCGCGTGCTTCCAGCGCGGGGCGCCGTGCGTGCGGACATCGGCTTCGAGCTTCCCGCGCTGACTCAGCGCGTACCGGGTGAACGTCCCGCACACCTGCCGGGAGAGGAACGCGCCGCGCAGGGACAGCAGTTCGCGGCCGGTGTCGTCCACGTACTCCACCAGGGGCGAGTGCAGGCACTCCAGGATGTTGGGGTTCGCGCGCAGCGCCAGCGCGCAGAGGCGCTCCAGCTCCCAGCTGAACTGCTCGTCGAGGGGCCCCTCCACATGCGTCGGCGGCTTCTCGAAGCGCCAGAACAGGGGAGTGGGCGCGACGAACACGCCCCTGCGGTCCGTGTCGCTGTCGTCCGTCGCCAGCCCGAAGGCCCGCGACCCCATGACACAGGCGTAGATGGTGTGGTCACGCACCAGGTCCTCGGGCTGCATGCCCGGGAGCGTACGCGGATCCTCACAGCAGGTGGATGGAATTTCCCTCCACCTTGATCTGCTTGGCGTCCAGCGGGCTGACCGCCGGCCCGTTGGCCACCGAGCCGTCGGCGATGCGGAACCTGCTGCCGTGGCAGGGGCAGTCGATCATGCCGTTGGAGATCTTGCCCACCGTGCAGCCCTGGTGCGAGCAGATCGCCGAGAAGGCCTTGAACTCGCCCTTCTTCGGCTGGGTGACCACGACCTTCTGCTCGGCGAAGACCTTGCCGCCGCCTTCCGGGATGTCGGCCGTGCTCGCCAGTTCCGGTCCGGTGGCGGACCCCTCCGTGGCGCCGGAGGCCGCCGAAGGGTGGGACGTCGTCTCCTCCGAAGGAGAGGTCGCCTCCGCGGAAGGTGACGTCTCGGAGTTGCTGCTGGCTTTGGTGCCGCAGCCCGCCGCCACGAGCGCCACCGCACTCGTGGCGAGAACCGTGCGCCGCGTCGAGCCCTGGGTCATGTCGTCACTCCGGGGTTCCGGGGGAAGGAGGGAAGAGCTCCGAGCGGAGCATCAGCATCTTCGCATCGAATACGGTCAAGTCGAAGCACATCGTGACAGCACGTAATAAACCACCCGTTTCCCTGGTCGTCTCAGCGGGCGGGCGCCGGTCACCCGTCCCACGCGGTCTGACTAGGCTGGACACGAGACGATTCACCTCAGCAAGGAGCAGCGCCGTGGCGGTACGAGCGGTCCGGGGGGCCGTCCAACTCGAGCGGGACGAGGCCGGGCACATGGACGAGCAGGTCGGGGCGCTGCTCACCGCCGTCCTGGAGCGGAACGGCCTGACCGCGGACGACCTGATCAGTATCTGGTTCACGGCCACCCCCGACCTGCACAGCGACTTCCCGGCCGCCGCGGCCCGCAAGCTCGGCATCGTCGACGTACCGTTGATCTGCGCCCAGGAACTGGACATCGAGGGCGCCATGCCCCGCGTCGTCCGCGTCCTCGCGCACATCGAGTCCGACCGGCCGCGCGACGAGATCGCCCATGTCTACCTCGGCGCGGCGGCCGCCCTGCGCAAGGACATCGCCCAGTGAGAAACGCACTCGTGATCGGCACCGGGCTGATCGGAACCTCCGCCGCCCTGGCTCTCGCGCAGCGCGGGGTGGTCGTGCACCTCGCCGACCACGACCCGGAGCAGGCCCGTACGGCCGCGGCGCTCGGCGCCGGCACGGACGAGGCCCCGGACGGGCCGGTCGACCTCGCCATCGTCGCCGCGCCGCCGGCGCACGTGGCGGGCGTGCTCGCCGACGCCATGCGCCGGGGCGCGGCCCGCGGCTACCTGGACGTGGCCAGCGTCAAGGGCGGCCCGCGCCGTGAGCTGGAGTCGATGGGCCTGGACCTCACCGGCTACATCGGCACGCACCCCATGTCGGGCCGCGAGCAGTCGGGTCCGCTGGCGGCGACCGGTGACCTCTTCGAGGGCCGCCCCTGGGTGCTCACGCCCACCCGGGACACCGACACCGAGGTCCTCAACCTCGCCCTGGAGCTCGTCTCGCACTGCCGGGCGGTCCCGGTCGTCATGGACGCCGACGCCCACGACCGTGCCGTGGCCCTCGTCTCCCACATGCCCCACCTGGTCTCCAGCCTGGTCGCCGCGCGTCTGAAGAACGCCGAGGACGCGGCCGTACGGCTGTGCGGGCAGGGCATCAGGGACGTGACCCGGATCGCGGCCTCCGACCCGCGGATGTGGATCGAGATCCTGTCCGCCAACCCGGGACCGGTCGCCGACCTGCTCTCCGACATCTCCACCGACCTGGAGGAGGCCGTGCAGGCCCTGCGCGCCCTCCAGTCCTCCGACGAGGCCAAGCGCCGCGAGGGCGCCGCCGGCATCGAGGACGTGCTGCGGCGGGGCAACGCCGGCCAGGTCCGGGTCCCCGGCAAGCACGGGTCCGCGCCGCGGGTGTACGAGGTCGTCGCGGTCCTCATCGACGACCAGCCCGGCCAACTGGCCCGCATCTTCGCGGACGCGGGGCTGGCCGGGGTCAACGTCGAGGACGTGCGCATCGAGCACGCCACCGGGCAGCAGGCCGGTCTGGTGCAGCTCATGGTCGAGCCGAAGGCGGCACCGGTCCTCACCTCCGCCCTGCGGGAGCGGGGCTGGGCCATCCGCCAGTAAGAGGGCGTCCGGGAAGCCAGTAACCTTGTGCGGGGCGCTCTCGCGTCCCGTACACCACCCACCACCCTTCACCAGGAAGGTGCCCCGCTGTGGAAAACGGCGCCGCCCGGACCGCCCAGCCTGTGATCGTCGCCATCGACGGTCCTTCCGGCACGGGCAAGTCGAGCACATCGAAGGCCGTGGCCGCACAGCTCGGCCTGAGCTACCTGGACACCGGCGCCCAGTACCGGGCGATCACGTGGTGGATGGTGACCAACGGGATCGACATGGACGACCCCACCGCGATCGCCGCGGTGGCCGGCAAGCCCGAGATCGTCTCCGGCACCGACCCCGCCCACCCGACGATCACCGTCGACGGCGTGGACGTGGCCGGTCCGATCCGCACCCAGGAGGTCACCGCCCAGGTCAGCGCGGTCAGCGCCGTACCGGAGGTGCGGACCCGGATCACCGAGCTCCAGCGGTCGCTGGCCGTGTCCGCCGAGGCCGGGATCGTCGTCGAGGGCCGCGACATCGGCACCACGGTGCTGCCGGACGCCGACCTGAAGATCTTCCTCACCGCCTCCCCGGAGGCCCGCGCCGCCCGGCGCAGCGGTGAGCTCAAGGGCGCCGACGTCCACGCCACCCGCGAGGCCCTGATCAAGCGCGACGCGGCCGACTCCAGCCGCAAGACCTCCCCGCTGGCCAAGGCCGGCGACGCGGTCGAGGTGGACACCACCGAGCTGACGCTGGCACAGGTCATCGAGTGCGTGGTCACCCTCGTCGAGGAGAAGCGGGCCGCGAAGTGAACCGTCCGCCGGAGCGTGCGGCGGGCCCTCCGTCGGAACGCGGTGCCGACGTCGGCCGGCGGATCGGCGTCGGGCTGATGTACGGGCTGTGGCGCCCGCGCGTGCTGGGCGCCTGGAAGGTGCCCGCCTCCGGCCCGGTGATCCTCGCGGTCAACCACGCGCACAACGTCGACGGCCCGATGGTCATGGGCGTGGCACCCCGGCCGGTGCACTTCCTGATCAAGAAGGAGGCGTTCGTCGGCCCGCTGGGCCCCTTCCTGACAGGTATCGGCCAGCTTCAGGTGGACCGGCACTCCGCCGACCGTTCGGCGATCACACGGGCGCTCGGCGTCCTGAAGCAGGGCGGCGTCCTCGGGATCTTCCCCGAGGGCACCCGCGGCGAGGGCGACTTCGCCTCCCTGCGGGCCGGGCTCGCCTACTTCGCGGTCCGCAGCGGCGCCCCGATCGTCCCGGTGGCCGTGCTGGGAAGTTCCGAGAGGCGCGGACGGTTGATGAAGGGGCTGCCCCCGCTGCGCCACCGGGTCGACGTCGTCTTCGGCGACCCGTTCGAGGCGGGCGACGAGGGCGGGCGGCGTACGCGCCGGGCCCTGGACGAGGCGACCGAGCGCATCCAGAAGCAGCTCACCGACCACCTGGAAAACGCCCGGCGACTGACCGGGCGCCAGGGCCTGTCCGCCGGACGGGCCCTGGGCGACACTTGAGTAGTGGATCACCGCGAACCGGTGGTGTTCCACCGATCACCACGATGAACGACGAGGTACGGACTTCATGAACGACGACATCCAGCCCGACGGCTCGGCCGAGCACGAGTACGAGCACGGGGCGCTCGGCGAGGCCGAGTACGCGGAGTTCATGGAGCTCGCCGCGGAAGAGGGCTTCGACATCGAGGACGTCGAGGGCGCCATTGAGGCCGCCGGACACGGCCCGCTGCCCGTCCTCGCCGTCGTCGGCCGCCCCAATGTCGGCAAGTCGACTCTGGTGAACCGCATCATCGGCCGCCGTGAGGCGGTCGTCGAGGACAAGCCGGGCGTCACCCGCGACCGCGTCACCTACGAGGCCGAGTGGGCGGGCCGCCGCTTCAAGGTCGTCGACACCGGCGGCTGGGAGCAGGACGTCCTCGGCATCGACGCCTCCGTGGCCGCGCAGGCCGAGTACGCCATCGAGGCCGCCGACGCGGTGGTGTTCGTCGTGGACGCCAAGGTCGGCGCCACCGACACCGACGAGGCCGTCGTACGGCTCCTGCGCAAGGCGGGCAAGCCGGTGGTGCTGTGCGCCAACAAGGTCGACGGCCCGAGCGGCGAGGCGGACGCCACGTACCTGTGGTCGCTCGGCCTCGGCGAGCCGCACCCGGTCTCGGCCCTGCACGGCCGCGGCACCGGCGACATGCTGGACCGCGTCCTGGAGGCGCTCCCCGAGGCGCCGCGCGAGACGTTCGGCGGGAGCGGCATCGGCGGCCCCCGCCGGGTGGCCCTCATCGGCCGCCCGAACGTCGGCAAGTCCTCGCTGCTGAACAAGGTGGCGGGCGAGGAGCGCGTCGTCGTCAACGAGCTGGCCGGAACCACCCGCGACCCGGTCGACGAGCTGATCGAACTGGGCGGCAAGACCTGGAAGTTCGTCGACACCGCAGGCATCCGCAAGCGTGTCCACCTCCAGCAGGGCGCCGACTACTACGCCTCGCTGCGCACCGCGGCCGCCGTCGAGAAGGCCGAGGTCGCCGTCATCCTGATCGACGCCTCCGAGTCCGTCTCGGTGCAGGACCAGCGGATCATCACCATGGCCGTGGAGGCGGGCCGCGCGCTCGTCATCGCCTACAACAAGTGGGACACCCTCGACGAGGAGCGCCGCTACTACCTGGAGCGGGAGATCGAGACCGAGCTCGCGCAGATCGCGTGGGCCCCGCGCGTCAACGTCTCGGCGCACACCGGACGGCACGTGGAGAAGCTGGTCCCGGCGATCGAGACGGCGCTGGCCGGCTGGGAGACCCGGGTGCCGACCGGCCGCCTCAACGCCTTCCTCGGCGAGCTGGTCGCCGCCCACCCGCACCCGATCCGGGGCGGGAAGCAGCCGCGCATCCTGTTCGGCACCCAGGCCGGCACCAAGCCGCCGCGGTTCGTGCTGTTCGCCTCCGGGTTCATCGAGGCCGGCTACCGGCGGTTCATCGAGCGACGGCTGCGTGAGGAGTTCGGCTTCGACGGCACGCCGATCCACATCTCCGTGCGGGTGCGCGAGAAGCGCGGCGCGAAGAAGAAGTAGCGGCCACGGCGAAGGGGCGGCCCCGAACGGGGGCCGCCCCTTCGCCGTCGGCGGATCAGATTCCGCGCCGCGGAGCCGGTGGCAGGGCGGCGGGAACGTGGTGCATCCCGGTTTCCTGCCGCCCGATCGTCCCGACCCGCTGCCACTGCGTGTGTTGCCGGCCCGTGCCATGGCGGGTGCTGTAGGCCCCCAGGCTGTAGGCGCCGTACACGGTGGAGCCCGTATCGTGCGGCAGGTTCCCGAACGCTACAAAACCCAGATCCTCCTCGCCGCTGCGGTCGCCCGGCAGGGTCCGGTAGGACTTGACGTACTCGGCGTAGAGCGCGTCGTAGATCGGCGTGGCCGATGGGCCGCCGTGATGATCCTGGGGCGTCCGCGCGGAGGGGATGGGCGGGTAGGGCTGGCGGCGGGGAACGTCATATGCGTGCACGTATCTCCAAACGACCCCGAACCGGAAGGGATGCGGCTCAGGTCCCGGCGAGCGGGAGCGTCGCCGCGACCAGCCTTCCGCCCGCCGCGGCCTTGTCCAGTGCGTCCCGCAGCAGGTCCTCCCGCGGCTGCCGTCCGATGGACCCGACCGGCGCGGCGAACATGATCACCTGCTGGTGCTTGTTGGCGGCCGCCCGCCAGCCGTCGGTGACCTGGAGCGGCTGGTGCGCCTGCCACCAGGCCACCGGCTGGCCGCCGTTGGCCTGGGGCTGGAGGACGGCGTGCAGCTGGCCCAGGGCGAGCAGCACCGACCAGCCGTGCAGTACCGGCGGCACGGCGGCGAGTTCGGTCACCGGGGCGTAGCCCTGCTCGATGAGCAGCGGCAGGAACTCGTCGGCGCCGCCCAGCGAGCCCGGACGCACGATGGGCGCGGTCGGCTCGACGACCAGGGCGGGGTGCAACTCCCCGGCGATCAGGACGAGTCCGCTGGTGATCCCGAGCACGGCCTGCTCCGGCACCGCCTTCTGGGGCACGGCCTGCTCGGGCGCGCTCCACTGGGGCGGGGTCTGCTCCGGCACCCTGCCGGAGGGGCCCGTGTTCCCGTTGATGGAGCGGACCGCGCCCCGCAGTTGCTCCTCGGTGACCTGGACGACCTGCGAGGGCAGGCAGGTGGCGTGGGCGAAGGCGAGGACGGCGGTCTCGTCCCCGACGAACAGGACGGTGCTGGTGCGCTCCTGTTCGGAGTCGCCGGGGGTGCGGCAGGACGTGCAGTCGTAACTGCCCGGGGCGTTCTGTCCGGCGAGCAGCCGGTCGGCTTCTTCGTCGCCGATCTCGGCGCGTACGGCGTCGCTGACGTCGAGCATGCGCGGCACGGGTGGCTCCCTCGGGATGCTGTGCGTGGCGGAGCCGGGTGGCTCCCGGCCCATGAACCGGGAGGGACCCGGCTCATGAAGAAGACAACGGGTGATCTGTGGCGGGAGTCACGCCCTCCGGCGAACGGAATCGAACCATCCCGTGCGGAGGGTGACGGCAGGTACGGAATCCGGCACTCACGGTCAACTCGCCCCAAGTGCAAGGGTGTTGAGTCGGTGAAGTGAGTCACAGATCGACGGTGCCGGTGGTCGAAAAATCAGGAAATCAGTGAATGAAGTGGGTGGCGGAAAAAAGTTCGTACCGCCGGTAACGGCGAACTGGCCTGCCGGAACGGGCGGTTGGTTGATCCGGGCTGCGTCCGCTCCTTACATTCCTCAGCCGTGTGCATCGAGCACCACTCGGGCACGTCCGCCGACCGCACCGGGCCGAGCACGGCTCGGCACGACCTCGTGCGGCGGACGGGGCGAGCGCGCCGGCCGCGTCCATGCGCGGCGGGCACGCCCGCCTTGGGGGACCCCGAGTGCTTCGAGAGGGATCCACATGTCCGAATGTGCCGACAAGAGCCACGACACCACGCGCGACAACGCCCGCAGGGCACGGACGACGGCGGCTCTCGCCGGGGCGGCCCTGCTCGCCCCGCTCGGGCTGCTGGCCGCCACCGGCAACGCCCACGCGGCGGACGGCGGCGTGTGGGACCGCATCGCCCGGTGCGAGAGCGGCGGCAACTGGCACATCAACACCGGCAACGGCTACTACGGCGGGCTCCAGTTCGCCGCCGGCACCTGGCGCGCCTACGGCGGCACGGCCTACGCGCCCACCGCCGACCGGGCCTCCAGGGCCCAGCAGATCGCCGTCGCCACCAGGGTCCAGCAGGCCCAGGGCTGGGGCGCGTGGCCGGTCTGCTCGGCCCGGGCCGGAGCGTACGGCAGCGCACCCGCGGCCGGATCCGGGGCGGGGACGACGACCGAATCGGCGCACAGCACACACAAGCCGGCGAACAAGCCGGTCCAGGAGGGCGGCCGGCAGAAGACACGGGACGCGGTCCCGCCGCGGCGGCCGTCGACGGCGCCGGCGCGCGAGGCGGGCCACCCGGACCGCGGCGCCTCCCGCGGCGCGTACACCGTGCGCGCGGGCGACACGCTGAGCGGCATCGCCGCCCGGCACGGGACCACCTGGCAGTGGCTCCACTCCGTCAACAGGTCCGTCATCGGGGGCGATCCCGATCTGATCGTGCCCGGTCAGCGCCTGGAACTCTGAACCGCTCCGGCTCCCGCCACGGGCGCCAGGCCCCGTCCGGTGCACCGACCGGGCGGGGCCTTCCGCCGTCCGGCGGGCGCTCGCTCCGGCAGCGGAACGGTGGAATTCCCATGCCGTGTCAGCTTCCGGGAACGGCCGCGGATTCGGAATGCGAGGGCGTCCCGGTGCGGTTCGGGAACGCTTCTCGCGGTGCATTCGGCCGGACTTTTCCGGGTGTTGTCCCGGCCGGTGGGAATTGCGTTCGCGCGACTGCGGAAGACGGACGGAACCCCCCCCGTACGTGTGACGGAGTGAGACCGTTCCGGAGGCTGGGGCTTGTGACACAAGTGTGACAGGAGGGGATCGAGTGACCCGCGTGCCGGGGTGGGCTTTCCACGCCGCGAGCCGGCACCTAGCGTGGCGGTATGGCACCGATTCCCACTCCGCCGGCGGAACCCCAGGACAACCCCGACGCATATGTCGGCCTCGAGGCCGGACAGGCCGAACGGCTCGCGCGTGAACGGGGCTGGAGCCCGGTGCGGTCACTGCCGCCGGGCGCGATCATCACCATGGAGTACCGGTTCGGACGGCTGAACTTCGAGGTCCGGGACGGCCGCGTGGCACGGGCCTGGAAGGGCTGAACCGCCGCCGGCGCTCCCGGATCCCGCGGCGGTCCGTCGTCAACTGCCCGTCAGGGGGCGGGCCGCCGAGGCCGTGCCGCGCGGGACGCGGTCGGGGTGCGGCGGTCGGCGGCTGCCGGCCGGGGTGACCGTCGTGCGCTCGGAGCGGCCCGTGTGCCGGCCCGGGGCGAGGTGGGCCGGTGTCCGGGACGTGCGTCCGGCGCCGACCGTCTCGTGGGCCACCGGGGTCTCGTCCGAGGCGGGGGCGCGTGGGGTGAACACGACGGGCGCGCCGACGGGTGCGGCGGGCGCGGGCACGGGTGCCGGGCGGCCGCGACGGGCACGCCAGCGGTCGCGCAGGTCGAACAGGGCGACCTCGGTCCTGGCGATCAGCGGCTCGCACCACGGCAGCGCCAGCAGGATCAGCAGCCCCGCGGCCCAGCCGAGGAGCACGTCGCTCAGCCAGTGCGTCCCCAGGTAGACCGTGGTCAGGCCGACGCCGAGCGCCGTCACCGCGGACAGCGCCGACAGCCAGCGGCGCGCTCTCGGGGTGGAGGCCAGATAGGCCAGGATGCCCCAGGTCACCACGGCGTTGGCGGTGTGGCCGCTGGGGAATATATCGCCGCCCAGGCCCATCTCGTTCGAGCCGATGACGGTCGCGTAGTGGGGTCCCAGACGTCCCATGCCGATCTTCGCGGCGCCGACCGTGGCGTTGAGCAGCAGCAGCGAGGCGGCGAGGGTCAGCAGCGGGCGCAGCGTGTGCTGCCGCCAGGAGCGCCAGCCCAGCCATGCGCACACCATCACGGCGGTGGGGCCGCGCTGGCCCAGCACCACGTAGTAGTCGAGGAACGCGTGGATCTGCGGCCACTGCTGGTAGGGCCGGAAGAACATGACCTGCCAGTCGAGCCGGACCAGCCACGAGGTGGTGACCACGGCCCAGACGATCGCCAGGTAGAAGGCGAGCGTCGCCGAGAAGAGCACGAACCGGTGGCGGCTCATTCGCGGCATGTCGATGTGCGCCGGCCGTTGCGGCTCACGGTCCAGCCTGGCGAACACCCGGTCCAGGCGGGTGAGGGTTCGTTCGGTACGCACCCAATCGACGTTACAGCGAGTGAGGTGTGTTCCCTGACGAAGCACGTGATTTGTGATGACCACGTGATGTGGGATTGCTCTCAACGGGGCTTTATATCCACGGAATCCGCAATCACGAACGAACCCGTCCCGCATTTCCTTTGATCATTCCGGCGCACGCTTATGTGGCGCTTATGAATGCGTTGACCGAACGCCCGGATGAAATTCCGTGCGCCCTCGGCCGGTCGGAGCCGGCCGGTCACGGGGGACCGGAGCCGTTCAGCCAGAACGCCCCGTAGACCGCCGAGGCCACCGCGACGCCGCCCACGATCAGCGCCGACCGGGCCACGCGCGTCCGGGCGAGCGCCGACGCGAGCGGCAGCAGCAGCGGGAAGGCGGGCAGCAACAGACGTGGCTTGGAGCCGAAGTAGCTCGACGCGCACAGGGCGAGTGCGGTCACGACACCCGAGTACACCAGCAGCGCGAGCGGCTGCCGCTGCCGTACGCCGGTGACGTACAGCCAGATGACCCCGGCGACCCCGAGGATCAGCCCGGCCCCGGCGAGGGCGGAGGGGAAGGACGTGAACTTGTCGGCGACGAAGCGGGCGAAGGCGTACCCGCCGTCGAAGCCGTTGCGCCAGCCGGCCTGGACGCGGAGGTAGCCGAAAGGGCCCTCGCCGGTGCGGTGGCCGACCCACAGGACGTATCCGGCGGCGCCGAGCGGGGCGAGCGCCATGCCGAGCAGGCGGCGGGCGGTGCCGTGCCCGGTGGCGGCCGGGGCGCGGTGCGCGTCCCGCGCGCCGTCCGCCGCCGTCGCGCTCCGGTCTCCCACGAACGAGGCAAGCGCCGCCGCCCACACCGCCGCGACCACCGCGAGACCCACCGGCCGGGTCAGTCCCGCCAGCAGGGCCAGGGTGCCCGCCGTCACCCAGCGGCCGGTGAGCACGGCGTACAGCGCCCAGGCGGCGAGCGCCGTGAACAGCGACTCGCTGTAGGCCATGGACTGCACGATCCCGACCGGTAGCACCGCCCACAGCAGTACGGCCGCGACGCCGGTCCCGCGGCCGTACACGTGATCGGCGACCGCGAAGATCCCCCAGGCCGCGGCGAGGGAGGCCGCCAGGCCGACCGCGAAGCCCGCGTCGGCGTACGACAGCGGGCTCACCGCGGCGAGCAGCCGCTCCAGCCAGGGCAGCAGCGGGAAGAAGGCCAGGTTCGAGTGCACGTCCCCGTTCGGCAGGCGTACCTCGTATCCGTAGCCGAGCCCGGCCACCCCGGCGTACCAGAGCGAGTCCCAGCGGGCGGTCAGCAGCGTGTACGCGCTCCTGCCGCGCTCGGCACTCCACAGCGCCAGGGCGATCAGGCCCAGAGCGCGCACGGCGGCGTACCCGAGGAGCGCCGGGGCGGCCCTGCGCAGGGCCCCGGCGCGGACCACTGTCACGCGCGTCGCAAGATCGCTCACGGACTCGATTATCGGCGCTGCCGGTGACCGGAGCGGCCACCGGGGCACGCCCACGGGCCGCTCACCGGGGACTTACGGCGGACTCACGGGGAAGCGGAGTGGCGTATGCCACACGGGTTGAGCGCCTGCTCTGAGAGGTGAGCCACGCCCCATCCGGACGAATGAGCGTACTCTGACGTGTCACTCGCACGTCGTCGCGCAGGTCGGGGGCCCGCTCCGCTCCGGCCGAGCCACGGGGAGTCCCCACCCCGCGGGCCGCCGAACGCGAGGGCTCATCTGGGAGGTACGTACATGTCCGGGACGACCGCGGCCGCCGACCGGCTGCGCCGTCGGGCGGCGGGTGCCGGTGCCAACCGCTGGGTCGTCCTGGTCGTCCTCTGCGTCAGCCTGCTGCTGGTGGCGGTGGACGCGACCGTGCTGCACGTGGCGGTGCCCGCGGTCACCGAGGACCTCAGGCCCGGCGCCATCGAACTGCTCTGGATCGTCGACACCTACCCCCTCGTCTGCGCCTCGCTGCTGATCCTGTTCGGCACCCTGGGCGACCGGGTGGGCCGCAGACGGATCCTGCTGCTGGGCTACGCCCTCTTCGGCATCGCCTCCGCCGTGGCGGCCTTCGCGCCCAACCCCCAGATGCTGATCTTCGCGCGGGCGCTGCTCGGCGTCGGCGGCGCCATGATCATGCCGGCCACGCTGTCGCTCCTGCGGCAGGTCTTCCCGGACCGGCGCGAGCGGGCGCTGGCGATCGGGATCTGGAGCGCGGTCGCCGCGGTGGGCGCGGCGGTCGGGCCGCTGCTCGGCGGCTTCCTGCTCGAACACTTCTGGTGGGGGTCGGTCTTCCTCGTCAACATCCCGCTGATGCTGGTCAGTCTGCCGGTGGGCCGGCTGCTGCTGCCCGAGTCGACCGGCGACCGTGACGGCCCCTGGGACGTCGTCGGCGCGTTGCTGGCGGCGGCCGGACTGTTCGGTGTGGTGCTGGGCGTGAAGCGGCTCGGCGGCGGTGAGACGGCGCTGAGCGTGCTCACCGTGGGGCCGCTGGTGGTCGGCGCGGCGCTGCTGGTGACGTTCGTACGACGGCAGCGGCGGCGGACCCATCCGCTGGTGGACCTCAGGATGTTCGCGCGCCCGGCGTTCAGCACGTCGGTGGGCTGCATCGTGCTGGCCATGCTGGCGCTCGTCGGGCTCGAACTGATCGCGGCGCAGTACCTGCAACTGGTCCTCGGCCTCTCGCCGCTCGCCACGGGACTGCGGCTGCTGCCGCTGACGTTCGCCGCGATGGCGGCCGGACTGGCCGGGGCGCGGATGCTGCGGCGGTTCGGGCCGCGGCGGATGGTGTGCTTCGGGTTCTGCGTGACCGCCGCCGCGGTGGTGCTGCTCACGGCGATGGGCGGCCGGGACAACCCGGGGCTGCTCCTCGCCGGCTTCGCGCTGCTCGGCTTCGGCCTGGAGACGACGCTGTTCGGGGCGTACGAGTCGATGCTGAGCGAGTCGCCGGCCGAGCAGGCGGGCGGCGCGGCGGCGATCGGGGAGACGTCCTACCAGTTGGGCGCGGGGATGGGCATCGCCCTGCTGGGCACGGTGATGAACGCGGCGTACGCGCCCGGGCTCGCCGATGTGCCGGGGGTGCCCGCGAAGGCGTCCGGCGCGGCGGCGAACTCGCTGGGGGAGGCCTACGGGGTCGCCGACCAGCTCGGCGGGCCGGTCGGGGCCGCGCTGCGGCGGGCGGCCCGGGAGGCCTTCGTGCACGGGCTGCATGTGACGCTGCTGGTGAGTGCGGGGCTGTTGCTGCTGGGTGCGGTGATGGCGCTGCGGCTGCCACGGGTGATGCACTGCGAGGAGCCGCCGGTCGAACTGCCCGCGCAGCGGGAGGCCGAGAGGTCCCGCGTCTCGGCATGAGCGCCCTCCCTCTCCCGGGGTCGGCGCCGCGGCGGGGGAGGGGCACGCTGGACGTGAGCGGCTCCGCGACGTAACGTCTGGCCGGAGTCGCACAACTAGCGGTGCTAGGTTTCAGTTGCCGGAGGGTGTCCTCATGTCCTCGCAGTCGTCCCTGTCGTCCTCGTCGTCCCGGGTGCCCTCGTTCGACCCCGCCGACCCGCTCGGGATCGACGACCTGCTGGACCCGGAGGACCTCGCCGTCCGCGACACCATGCGGCAGTGGGCCGCCGACCGTGTCCTGCCCCATGTCGCCGAGTGGTACGAGAAGGGCGAGCTGCCCGTCATCCGGGAACTGTCCCGAGAGCTCGGCGGCATCGGCGCCCTCGGCATGTCCCTGACCGGATACGGCTGCGCGGGCGCCACCGCCGTCCAGTACGGGCTCGCCTGCCTCGAGCTCGAGGCCGCCGACTCCGGCATCCGGTCCCTGGTCTCGGTGCAGGGCTCGCTCGCCATGTACGCCGTCCACCGGTTCGGAAGCGAGGAGCAGAAGCAGAGGTGGCTGCCTCCCATGGCCGCCGGCGAGGTGATCGGCTGCTTCGGGCTCACCGAGCCCGACCACGGCTCCGACCCCGGCTCCATGCGCACCCACGCCAAGCGTGACGGCACCGACTGGATCCTCAACGGCCGCAAGATGTGGATCACCAACGGCTCCGTGGCCGGCGTCGCCGTCGTCTGGGCGCAGACCGAGGACGGCATCCGCGGCTTCCTCGTGCCGGCCGGCACCCCCGGGTTCTCCGCCCCGGAGATCAAGCACAAGTGGTCCCTGCGGGCGAGCGTCACCAGCGAGCTGGTCCTGGACGACGTACGACTGCCCGCCGACGCCGTACTGCCGGAGGCCACCGGGCTGCGCGGACCGCTCGGCTGTCTCTCGCACGCCCGCTACGGCATCGTCTGGGGCGCCATGGGCGCGGCCCGCTCCAGCTTCGAGGCCGCCCTCGACTACGCCAAGTCGCGCGAGCAGTTCGGCAGGCCCATCGGAGGCTTCCAGCTCACCCAGGCCAAACTCGCCGACATGGCGGTGGAACTGCACAAGGGGATTCTGCTCGCCCACCATCTGGGGCGGCGCATGGACGCCGGCCGTCTGCGTCCCGAGCAGGTCAGCTTCGGCAAGCTCAACAACGTACGAGAGGCGATCGAGATCTGCCGTACCGCGCGGACGATCCTCGGGGCGAACGGGATCTCCCTGGAGTACCCCGTGATGCGGCACGCGACCAACCTCGAGTCGGTGCTCACCTACGAGGGCACCGTCGAGATGCACCAGCTCGTGCTGGGCAAGGCGCTCACCGGGTTCGACGCCTTCCGGTGAGCCCCGAACGGAGCAGGGCCGGTGTACGGCCCTGCCTCAGCTCTGGTTGAAGAACCCGTCCGCGCGGTGCACCGCCGGGTCCCCGTTGACGATCTCGGTGTCGGCGGGGGACAGCAGGAACACCCGGGTGGACACGCGGTCGATGGAGCCGCGCAGCCCGAAGACGAGCCCGGCCGCGAAGTCGACCACGCGCTTGGCGTCGGAGGCTTCCATGGCCGTCAGGTTCATGATGACGGGCACGCCCTCCCGGAACAGCTCGCCGATGGCGCGGGCGTCCCGGAAGCTGTCCGGTGTCACCGTGCCGATCCGGCGGCCCTTGTCCTCTGCCGTGTCCGTAGCCACCTTCACCCGGGGGTCGGTGACCCAGGCGTCCCCGGACTCGGTCCCTTCCGTGTAGTCGTCGTCGTAGTAGCGCTCGTCATCGTTGTCGTCGACGAGGCCGAGCCACGCACTCGCCTTGCGTACCGATCCCATGGACGCCTCCTCTCACAGCGGTCTTTTCTGCATTCCGCATCCCTATGGTCATCCATGATGCTGACAACGCGCCAAGTGAACAGGCGGCGCACGGGGGGTTTGTGACGGTACTGGTGCACGACCCATACGTCGAGAGCCCGTATGCCCCAAGGGTTTTGCCCTACACGACTGCTGACTGAGAGTGAAATATGATTGTTCTCAGCATATGGGTGACGGTCGGGGCGTACGGGTGAACGAAGGGGTCGGTACGATGCCGCGACTCAACGTCCTGCACACCAAGGGGGATGGTCGTGTTCGGAATCGTCAGGCCCTGCCGTCACCGGCTCGGGGAAGGACTCGGCGCCGAGTGGATGGCCCACTTGTGCGGGCTGTGTCTGGCCCTGCGCGGTGACCACGGACAGTTCGCGCGGATCGTGACGAACTACGACGGGCTGCTCGTCTCGGTCCTGACGGAGGCTCAGGCGGAGCGGACCGGGCGGGCCGGCGGCCTGCGGCGTACCGCCGGGCCGTGCCCGCTGCGCGGGATGCGCACCGCGTCCGTCGCCCTCGGCGAGGGGCCGCGACTGGCGGCGGCCGTCTCACTGGTGCTGGCCTCGGCCAAGGTGCGCGACCACGTCGCCGACGGCGACGGACTGCTGGCGCGCCGGCCGGTGGCGCTCGCCGCGCGCCGGGTCGCCGACAACTGGAGCCGGGCGGGCGCCCGTACGGGGGCCGGTGTCGGATTCGACACGGCGGTGCTCCTGGACGCGGTGGACCGTCAGACGGGCCTTGAGGCGCTCGCCGGTCCCGGGACGCCGCTCCTGGCCGTCACCGAGCCCACCGAGACCGCGACCGCCGCGGCCTTCGCGCACACCGCGGTCCTCGCCGGTCGGCCGGGCAACGCCGTACCGCTCGCCGAGGCCGGGCGCCTGTTCGGACGGCTGGCGCACCTCCTGGACGCCGTGGAGGACCGCGAGTCCGACGCCGCCACCGGCGCCTGGAATCCGCTCACCGCCACCGGGACGCCACTCGGCGAGGCACGCCGGCTCGCGGACGACGCGGTGCACGGCATCCGGCTCGCCCTGAGCGAGGTGGAGTTCGGCGACGGACGGCTCGCCCATCGGCTGCTCGTGCACGAACTCCGGCGCTCCGTCGACCGCGCCTTCGGCACCGGGTCGTGCGGGCACGCGTCCGAGGGGGCCTTCGGCCCGCCGCAGGGACCGTACGCCCCGCAGGCTCCGTACGACCCGAACCATCCCAACCACCCGTACGCCGGGGGAGGCGAGCCGCCGCGGCCCGGCGGGCGCGGGTTCTGGGCCGGGTGCGCGGTGGCTGTCGGGCTGTGCTGCACCTGCAAGGTGTGCTGCGCCGACGAGTTCGAGGGTCCGTGGTCGGGCAAGAAGCGCTCGGGCTGCTGCAACAACTGCGACTGCTCGTGCTGCGACGGGTGCGACTGCTGCTGTGACGGCTGCGACTGCTGTGACGGCTGCTCGTGCTGCGACTGCTGACCGCCGCCGGCCGTACACCCCGTCCACGGGCTACCCCGTCCACGGGCTCCGGGCCCGGACGACGGGCGGCGGCGGGGTTTGGCCGCCGGGCCGCGTATGGAAGGGCTCATCTCGTGATGGACCTATCCGACCAGTGGAAGCAGGGGCGCGCCCGCCGTTCCGAGACGGTGCCGGCGCCCCGCGACCCGCTCGCCCGGACCGGCGCGTCCGGGCCCGGGGGCTATTCGGAGCGTCGAGTTCCGGACATCCCCCGAGCCTGGACGGCCGGGGGTGAAGCGGGCGCGGCCACCGCCGCCGAGGCGGACGAACCGGCCTTCGGCGGACGGCCCTTCGGCGGTCGGGTGCGGCTCGCCGCCGGCGCCGGAACGGAGCGGGCCTCCCAGGTCGACCTGCGCGAGCGCCCGGCCGGACGGCGCCGTGAGGGCATACGGGGTGCGGGGGCCACGACGGCGTGACAGCGGCGGGGGGACACGGGCCCGGCCCGGGGTCGCCCTCCCATTGCTGACCACATGTCAATTCACCCTGATCGCGCACAGTTCACTCGAATCGCACATGATCGCGCGGCCGAAAGGCGCCCTTGCGCCGACCGGTCGTTCGGCCGAATACTCCCCCACAGCGCTTGTCAGGGGCACGGCGTGTTCGGAATCCGAACACCCGTCCGCTGACTGCGCCTCACGGGCCCCGACCCCACGCGGGCCCCCGACTTCCTTTGTGGAGGAACGAAAAGTGAGGATCAAGCGCACCACTCCCCGCAGCGGCGTGACGAGACGGACCCGGCTGATCGCCGTCGCCTCCGGCTTCGTGGCCGCAGCCGCGTTCGCGGTCCCCAGTGCGAACGCGTCCGACACTCCCACCACCTTCAGCGCGTCCCAGCTCACCACCGCGAGCGCCTCCGTGCTCAAGGCCGACATCCCGGGCACGGCTTGGGTGGTCGACAGCAAGACCAACCGGGTCGTCGTCACCGTCGACAGCACGGTCTCCCAGGCCGACATCGCCCGGATCAAGCAGCAGGCGGGGGGCAACTCCGGAGCCCTGACCATCAAGCACACCGCCGGCAAGTTCAACAAGCTGATCTCCGGCGGCGACGCCATCTATGCGAGTAGCTGGCGCTGCTCGCTGGGCTTCAACGTCAAGGACAACAGCGGCAACTCCTACTTCCTGACCGCCGGTCACTGCACCGACGGCGCGGGCACCTGGTGGTCGAACTCCTCCCACACCACCACGCTCGGCACCACCGCCGGCTCCTCCTTCCCCGGCCACGACTACGGCATCGTGCGCTACACCAACACCTCGGTGGCCAAGCCGAGCGCTGTGGGCAGCGTGACCATCACCAGCGCGGCCACGCCGTCCGTCGGCACCACCGTCTACCGGCGCGGCTCGACGACCGGCATTCACAGCGGCAAGGTCACGGCGCTCAACGCGACGGTCAACTACGGCAACGGCGAGATCGTCAACGGCCTCATCCAGACCACGGTCTGCGCCGAGCCCGGTGACTCCGGCGGCTCGCTGTACTCCAACAGCGGCATCGCCTACGGCCTGACCTCCGGCGGCAGCGGCAACTGCACCTCCGGTGGTACGACCTTCTTCCAGCCGGTCACCGCCGCGCTGAGCGCCTACGGGGTCCACATCGGCTGACGTTCCCCCGTGCCGGGCCGCGATGTGCGCGGCCCGGCGCCCGCCCCGCGCTCGACAGCGAAGAGCCCCCGCACGCAACCGGCGTGCGGGGGCTCGCCCTTGGGCGCGGCGCGGGTTACGGTCGAAGGACCGTGAGCCTGCGCGCCCGTGCCGGATTGGGGGGGACCGCGATGGTCGAGGAACTGGTGACGGCGGGGGTGGCGCTCGCGTCCGCCGGGGCGGTGGGCCTGATGGCGGCGGCGCGGGTCGTCAAGCAGTACGAGCGGGGCGTGGTGTTCCGCCTCGGCAGGCTGCGCCCGCAGGTGCGTGGACCCGGGCTCACGCTGATCGTCCCGTTCGTGGACCGGCTCCAGAAGGTCAGCATGCAGATCGTGACCATGCCCGTGCCGGCGCAGGAGGGCATCACCCGGGACAACGTGACGGTGCGTGTGGACGCGGTCGTCTACTTCAAGGTGACCTCGCCGGCCGAGGCGCTGGTCCAGGTGGAGGACTACCGCTTCGCGGTCTCGCAGATGGCGCAGACCTCGTTGAGGTCCATCATCGGCAAGAGCGAACTGGACGATCTCCTGTCCGACCGCGAGAAGCTGAACCAGGGGCTGGAGCTGATGATCGACAGCCCGGCCGTGGAGTGGGGCGTCACGATCGACCGGGTGGAGATCAAGGACGTGTCGCTGCCCGAGACGATGAAGCGGTCCATGGCCCGGCAGGCGGAGGCCGACCGTGAGCGCCGGGCGCGGGTCATCAACGCGGACGCGGAGCTCCAGGCGTCGAAGAAGCTGGCCGAGGCGGCCCAGCAGATGGCGGACACGCCCGCCGCGCTGCAACTGCGGCTGCTTCAGACCGTGACGGCGGTCGCCGCCGAGAAGAACTCCACCCTGGTCCTGCCCTTCCCGGTCGAGCTGCTGCGGTTCCTGGAGAAGGCGCAGCAGCAACTTCCCGCGGCGGCCCCGGCGCCCGCGCCCCGGGTGGAACCGGCGCCCGAGGGGCCGAATTCGAGCCAGGGTTAGACCTCGCGGAATGCGGACCGGTCATCCGCACGTGGTGTTTGCGCTGTGAATGTTGCGTGAACGCCCCCGCGGTGATCTCGGGGGGCAGGCCGATACGCAGGGGACATACGCCTGTTGACGTACCCGCGTCCAGAACTCGACCTTGTGTGCGCCCTGGGGGCATCGGAATAGTGGGCGCCGTTCAACCGCCTTCCGGCTCGTCGGGTCCCCACAACCTCATGGGCCGGTCCCCCACAGGAGGACGTCAGTTGAAGCATCGACGCATACCCGGACGCCGTGCGGCCGTGGCGGGTGCGGGCATCGCCGCCCTGCTCGTCGCCGGAGTCACCTTCCAGAGTGCGAACGCCAGTGAACCCGCGAAGGCCCCCGAGGTCCGGACCCTTTCGTCCGTGGCGGCCGGAAAGCTCGCCTCGACGCTCGTGCGGGACCTCGGCGCCGACGCCGCCGGCACGTACTACGACGCCACGACGAAGAGCCTCGTGGTGAACGTGCTCGACGCGAGTACCGCCGAGACCGTCGAGCGGGCGGGCGCCAAGGCCAGAGTCGTACGGAACTCCCTCGCCGAACTGACCGGCGCCCGCACCACGCTGGAGAAGGACGCGGCCATCCCCGGCACCTCGTGGGCGACGGATCCCGTGACCAACAAGGTCGTCGTCACCGCCGACAGCACGGTCTCCGGTGCCGAGTGGAACACGCTGAGCGAGGTCGTCGACGGGCTCGGCGCCAAGGCCGAACTCAGGCGGTCGAAGGGGGAGTTCAAGCCCTTCGTCGCGGGCGGTGACGCGATCACCGGCTCCGGCGGCCGCTGCTCGCTCGGCTTCAACGTGGTCAAGGGCGGCCAGCCGTACTTCCTCACCGCCGGCCACTGCACGGAGGCGATCTCCACCTGGTCGGACGCCGGCGGCACGGTGATCGGCCAGAACGAGCGGTCCAGCTTCCCGGGCGACGACTTCGGTCTGGTCAGGTACACCGCGAGCGTGGACCACCCGAGCGCGGTGAACCTCTACGACGGCTCGACGCAGACGATCACCAGGGCGGGTGAGGCGACCGTCGGCGAGAAGGTGACCCGCAGCGGCTCGACGACCCAGGTGCACAGCGGCACGGTCACCGGTCTGAACGCCACCGTGAACTACTCCGAGGGCACGGTCAGCGGTCTGATCCAGACCGATGTGTGTGCCGAGCCCGGTGACAGCGGCGGCTCCCTGTTCGACGGCGACACCGCGATCGGCCTCACCTCCGGTGGCAGCGGTGACTGCATCTCGGGCGGTGTGACCTTCTTCCAGCCGGTCACCGAGGCCCTCTCGGTGACCGGCGCCCAGATCGGCTGATCCCGGCCCCGGCCTCCACGCCCGGCCATGCGAAAGCCCCGCCCTCACGAGGGCGGGGCTTTCGCATGGCCGTCACGTCCCTCGCGCTCCGGGCGCCGGGCGTTTGCGCAGGTGAGACACGCTCGAACGGATGTCGCACGGACGTTCGGAAATTGGTTTATGGTGGGGGTGGGAGAGATGGGAACTGATGTTCGAGGGCGGTCACGGCTCACGAGTGCGGGAGGTGCGGATGCCGGACTTCACGCATCTGCACACCGCCTCCGGGTTCTCCCTGCGCTACGGCGCCTCGCACCCGGAGCGGCTGGCCGAGCGCGCCGCGGAACGGGGCATGGACGCGCTCGCGCTCACCGACCGCGACACCCTGGCCGGCTCGGTCCGCTTCGCCAAGGCCTGCGCAGCGGCGGGCGTCCGCCCCCTGTTCGGTGTGGAACTGGCGGTGGAGACCGCGGAGCCCGTACGGCGGGAGCGGCGCCGCACCCCCGTGCGCGGAGGCGCCTTCGTCGACGAGTCGGCCCCCCGGGCCACCTTCCTCGCCCGCGCCGGCGCCCGCGGCTGGGCCGATCTGTGCCGCCTGGTCACCGCCGCCCACTCCGGGCTCACGGCCGCGCGCGAACAGGGCGGACCCCCGTCCCCGGGCACCCCGCTGCTGCCCTGGCCCGGCAACCACGCCGACGGCCTGACCGTCCTGCTCGGGCCCGACTCCGACGTCGGCCGCGCCCTCGCCGCCGGCCGCCCCGACCGGGCCGCGAGGCTCCTCGTGCCCTGGCGCGAGACCTACGGCGACGCCCTGCGCCTGGAGGCCGTCTGGCACGGCCGCACGGGCACCGGACCCGGCTCGCTGCGCCTGGCCGCCCGCACCGTCGGCTTCGCCGCCGAGCAGCGGATCCGGCCCGTGCTCAGCAACGCCGTCCGGTACGCCGACCCGGGCCAGGGCCCGGTCGCCGACGTGCTGGACGCCGCCCGCCGGCTCGTCCCCATCGACCCGGCCAAGGAGCTGGACTCCGGCGAGGCCTGGCTGAAGGAACCGGACGCCATGCTGCGCGCCGCCGAGCGGATCGTGGAGGCCGCCGGCTTCCGCACCGAGGCCGCCCACCGCCTGCTGGAGCAGACCCGGGCGACGGCCGCCGAGTGCCTGGTCGACCCCGAGGACGACCTCGGCCTGGGCACCGTCCACTTCCCCGAGCCGCACCTCGTCGGCGCCGGCCGCCGCACCGCCCAGCGCGTACTCGCCTCCCGGGCGGCGGCGGGCATGGTGCTGCGCGGCTACGCCGGCCGCCGGGACTACTGGGAGCGGATGCACCGGGAGCTGGACATCATCGCCCACCACGGCTTCGCCACCTACTTCCTCACCGTCGCCCAAGTCGTCGACGACGTACGGAAGATGGGCATCCGGGTCGCCGCCCGCGGCTCCGGCGCCGGCTCCCTCGTCAACCACCTCCTCGGCATCGCCCACGCCGACCCGGTCGAGCACGGGCTGCTGATGGAGCGCTTCCTGTCCAAGCGGCGCACGGCCCTGCCCGACATCGACATCGACGTGGAGTCCGCGCGCCGGCTGGAGGTCTACCGCGAGATCATCGGCCGGTTCGGCACCGAACGGGTCGCGACCGTCGCCATGCCGGAGACGTACCGCGTACGGCACGCCATCCGCGATGTCGGGGCCGCCCTGTCCATGGACCCCGCCGACATCGACCGCATCGCCAAGTCCTTCCCGCACATCCGCGCCCGCGACGCCCGCGCGGCGCTCGACGAGCTGCCCGAACTCAGGGAGCTGGCGGGGGAGCGGGACAGGTACGGCAGGCTGTGGGAGCTGGTCGAGGCCCTGGACGCCCTTCCGCGCGGGGTCGCCATGCACCCCTGCGGGGTCCTGCTCTCCGACGCCTCCCTGCCGTCCCGCACGCCGGTCGTGCCCACCAGCGGCGAGGGCTTCCCCATGTCCCAGTTCGACAAGGACGACGTGGAGGACCTCGGGCTGCTCAAGCTGGACGTGCTGGGCGTGCGGATGCAGTCGGCGATGGCGCACGCGGTCGCGGAGGTGGAGCGGACCACGGGGGAGCGGATCGACCTGGACTCCCTGCCGGACGGCGACCCGGCGACGTACCGGCTCATCCGCTCCGCCGAGACCCTCGGCTGCTTCCAGATCGAGTCCCCGGGCCAGCGCGACCTGGTCGGACGTCTCCAGCCGGCCGGCTTCCACGACCTGGTCGTCGACATCTCCCTGTTCCGGCCCGGTCCGGTCGCCGCCGACATGGTGCGGCCCTTCATCGAGGCCCGGCACGGGCGGGCGCCGGTGCGCTATCCGCACCCCGACCTCCGGGAACCGCTGGAGGAGACGTACGGGGTCGTCGTCTTCCACGAGCAGATCATCCACATCCTGCACCTCATGACCGGCTGCGGACGCGACGAGGCTGACCGGGTGCGGCGCGGGCTGTCCGACCCGGAGTCGCAGGGGCGGATCAAGGTGTGGTTCGCGCAGCACGCGGCGGCGAAGGGGTACGACGCGGAAACGATTCACCGCACCTGGGAGATCGTCGAGGCGTTCGGCTCCTACGGCTTCTGCAAGGCGCACGCGGTCGCCTTCGCCGTGCCGACGTACCAGTCGGCGTGGCTGAAGGCCCATCATCCGGCCGCCTTCTACGCCGGGCTGCTCACGCACGACCCCGGGATGTACCCGAAGCGGCTGCTGCTGGCGGACGCGCGGCGGCGTGGGGTACCGATCCTGCCGCTGGACGTGAACAGGTCGGGAGTCACCCATCGTATCGAACTGGTGTCTGAGCGGAAGCCTGGTTCTTCCGGTATGTGGGGACTCCGGCTGGCCCTCTCCGATGTGCACGGCATCAGCGAGGCCGAGGCGGCGCGGATCGCGGACGGACAGCCCTACGCCTCGCTGCTCGACTTCTGGGAACGGGCCCGGCCCAGCCGCCCGGTCGCCGCCCGGCTCGCCCAGGTGGGCGCGCTGGACGCGTTCGGCGCCAACCGCCGCGACCTGCAACTGCACCTGACCGAGCTGCACCGCGGCGCCCGTGGCGCGGGCGGCGGCCAACTGCCGCTGGCCGGCGGGAGGCGGACGGCCGCGGCCGGGCTCCCCGACCTGTCCGACGCCGAACGGCTCAGCGCCGAGCTGGGCGTACTCTCCATGGACGTCTCGCGGAACCTGATGGACGACCACCGGAAGTTCCTCGACGAGCTGGGCGTGGTCCCGGCGCGCCGGCTGCGCGAGGCCCGGCACGGCGAGACGGTACTGGTCGCGGGCGCCAAGGCGGCCACCCAGACCCCGCCGGTCCGGTCCGGCAAACGGGTCATCTTCACCACGCTGGACGACGGCACCGGCCTGGTCGACCTCGCCTTCTTCGACGACTCCCACGACGCCTGCGCGCGCACCGTCTTCCACTCCTGGCTGCTGCTGGTGCGCGGCGTGGTGCAGCGGCGCGGCCCGCGCAGCCTCAGCGTGGTGGGCGCCGCCGCCTGGAACCTGGCCGAACTCGTCGAACTGCGCGCCGAGGGCGGACTCGACGAAGTGGCGGCGCGCCTGGCCGGACCGGCACCGGAGGAGCCCGGCGACGGCGCCCCCGTGCGCGGCCGGACGATCCGCATGTCCACGGGGTACGAGATGCACCCCTGGGCCGATCTGCGTCCCGCGGGCGAAGGCCCGCCGGGTGGAAGGAAGTTGTGGCACCAGAGTCCAGGGAGTGCGGGATGACGGTTCTCTGCGTACGTTTCCAGCTGCCGCCGATGCACGAGGCCGCCCTGCCGGGGCTGCTCGGGCTCCTCGGGGAGTTCACCCCGGTCGTCGAGGCGCTGCCGCCGGACGGGGCGCTGGCCGATCTGCGGGGCGCCGAACGGTACTTCGGGCGCGACGCGGTCGAGCTGGCGTCGGTGATCCGCGTCCGCGCCCTCGCGCTGCACGGCGTGGACTGCGTGATCGGCGCCGGGCCGGGCCCGATGCTGGCCCGCATGGCCCTGCGCGACGCCCGACCCGGACTCACGTGCGCGGTGCCCGGCGAACCGGACGCCGTGGCGGGGTTCCTGGCCGAGCGGCCCGTCACCGCGCTGCCCGGCGTCGGCGCGGTGACGGCCCGTACCCTGGACGAGTACGGCCTCGACACTCTGGGCCGGGTCGCCGCCGCGCCCCTGCCCACCCTCCAGCGCCTGGTCGGCGCCAAGTCCGGCCGCGAACTCCATGAGAAGGCGAACGGCGTCGACCGGAGCCGGGTCGTACCGAACGCCGTCTCCCTCCCCCAGGCTCTCGGCCGCGTTCGAGCGGGGGGGACCCCCGTGCTCGTGGCGGAACGCCCCTTCGACCGGGACGAACTGGACCCCGACCGGCACCGCAGGGCGTTGCTGTCGGCCGCCGGGGAACTGGGCTCCCGGCTGCGCGCCCTGGGCAAGGTCTGCCGCACCCTGACCCTCACCGTGCGCTACGCCGACCGGGCCCCCGTCGGCACCACCCGCAGCCGCACGCTGGCCGAACCGACCGCGCACTCGGCCGCGTTGACCGGAGTCGCGTACGCCCTGTACGAGGCTCTGGGACTCCAGCGCGCCCGGGTCCGCGCGCTCGTTCTGCGCGCCGAGGGCCTCGGACCCGCCGAACAGGCCTTCCACCAGCTCACCTTCGACCCCGTCGACGAGAAGGTCCGCCGTATCGAGGAGGTCGCGGACCGCGCGCGGGCCCGCTTCGGCCCGCGGGCGGTGATGCCGGGCACGCTGGCCGCGTGACTCCCGTCGGATCGGGGTCAGTTGGCCCACGGCGGAGTGAGCACCGTGCCGTTCGCCAGACGGGCCTGAAGACCGATGGACGTGGTGACCCAGGAGACCGCGGTGCGGTCCGCCGGGTTCTCCACGGTGAGCGTCGCACCGGCGTTGATGATCACCGTGTCGCCCGCGGTGACGCGCTCGGTGCGGTCGTCGAGCGTGATCAGGAGTTCGCCGTCGAGCAGGTGGAGGATCTCCTCGTGGGCGACGGTGTGGGCCGGGGCCCTGGTGCCGGCGGGGATCTCGCCGCGCCAGGCGCACAGTTGCCCGGACCCGGTTCGCGGGGTGGCGTACGAGACGAAGCGGGCGCCGTGGATCTCGTGGGTCACGGCGTCGGACGGGCGGACGACGGGCATGGGTGTCTCCTCGGAAAGTGGTGGTCAAGTTGCTTGACTAAAAGACCCGGAATCATAGTCAAGCTGCTTGACCATTTCGTCAAGGGTGTTTCAATGCCTCCGTGCAGAACTCCGAAGCCATGGCCCTGTCCGCCACCCTGCTGGCCGTCGCCGGCGAGCTGACCCAGCGCATCCATGACGGCGTCGTCGCCCGCGGCTTCGAGGGGCTCCGGCCGGCGCACGGCTTCGCGTTCGTGCGGCTGGCCCCGGGCGGGGCGACGGTCACCGAGCTGGCCGCCCATCTGGGGGTCACCAAGCAGGCCGCCAGTCAGCTCGTCGACGAGGTCGTGCGCAAGGGATACGCGGAGCGCCTGCCGCACCCCCAGGACGCGCGGGCCCGTCTGGTCGTGCTGACCGAGCGCGGCCGGGCCTGCACCCGCGCGGCGGAGGAGTCGGCCGCCGACGCCGTGCGGGCGTGGGGCGAGGCGATCGGTGAGGGTGAAGTGCGTGCGCTGTGGGGACAGTTGGCGCGTCTTGCGCCGTACGGTCCGATCCGGCCCGCTTGGTGACGGTTCGTCAGGGGCGTTACATCACGACCCTCGGTCGTGGCCGGGCGTCGCCCGAAGTTTTTACTGACGCGTAACTTCACAGTTTTACTACTCGTCCGTAACTTGACGAGTGAACAGCATCCCGTGATCCGGATCACAGGGCGTAGTGCCGTCGCACCTCCCTTGAGTCGCAAGGAGATCACCCGATGCTGCCCTTCAAGCGCGTCCTCAGACCACTGGCCGCCCTGGTGCTGGCCGCCGCCCTCGCCACCGCCCCCGCCGTCACCGCTCACGCGGCCACTGCTCCGAGCAGCGGCTGGAACAACTACAGCTGCAAGCCCTCCGCCGCCCACCCCCGTCCGGTCGTCCTCGTCCACGGCACCTTCGGCAACTCCGTCGACAACTGGCTGTCCCTCGCGCCGTATCTGAAGGGCCGCGGCTACTGCGTCTTCTCCCTCGACTACGGCCAGTTGCCGGGCGTCCCGCTCTTCTACGGCCTCGGCCCCATCGACAAGTCGGCCGAGCAGCTGTCCGCCTTCGTCGACAAGGTGCTCGCCGCGACCGGCGCCGCCAAGGCCGACCTCGTCGGCCACTCACAGGGCGGGATGATGCCCCGCTACTACCTGAAGTTCCTCGGCGGAGCCGCCAAGGTGAACGCCCTCGTCGGCATCGCGCCCGACAACCACGGCACCACCCTCAGCGGCCTCACCAACCTCCTGCCCTACTTCCCGGGCGCGAGCGACCTGCTCAAGGCCGCCACCCCCGGCCTCGCCGACCAGATCGCCGGGTCCGCCTTCCTCACCAAGCTCAACGAGGGCGGCGACACCGTGCCCGGCGTGCACTACACGGTCATCGCCACCAAGTACGACGAGGTGGTCACGCCGTGGCGCAGCCAGTACCTGACCGGCCCCGACGTGCGCAACGTCCTGCTGCAGGACCTGTGCGCGGTCGACCTGTCCGAGCACGTGACGATCGGCACCATCGACCGCATCGCCTTCCACGAGGTGGCCAACGCGCTCGACCCGGCGCACGCCGGCGCCACCACCTGCGCGTCGGTCTTCAGCTGACGTGGCTCGGGGCCTGCCCGGCCTGAGCCGCCGGACAGGCCCCGCGTTCGACGGGCCGCGTCAGCGGCCTCGCCCGCCGCCGGCCGCGGCGCGACGCCGGACCGAGGCGAACAGGGCCGCCGAGCCGAGCGCCAGGGCGGCCGCGCCGCCGACCGCGAGGTACGCCGTGCGGCCGTCGCCGCCGGTCTCGGCCAGGTTCACCGGGCTGCCGGCGGCCCGCGGCCGGTTCGGCTCGTCGGTGGCGGCCTGTGCGCCGCGGTCCGCCGCGGCCGTGTCCCCGGCCGACCGCACGGCCGGGTCCGGCGCCGGATGCGACTCCGGGCTCGTGGCCGGTTCCGCCGACGCGGGCGCCACCGGATCCGTCGTGGTCCGGGCGTCGTCGTCCCCGTGGCCGTGGTGCTCGACCGACGACCTGCCGGCGCCGTCCTCGATCTGCCGCTCGGTCGGCGCGGAGGCGGCCGGCGCCGGGGCGGAGCCGCCGGACGCGCCGCCGCCGTTCCCGCCGCCGTAGGTGACGTCCGAGCAGGAGTAGAACGCCTCCGGGCTGTCCGAGCGCTGCCACACCGCGTACAGCAGGTGCCTGCCCGAGCGTTCGGGCAGCGTGCCGGAGAAGGTGTAGAAGCCGTCCACGGCGACCGGGTCGGTGGCTGTCGCCACCGGATGCGCCAGATCGAGGTCGTCCCAGGCCGGCGACTTGGCCGGGTCGTAGCCCGGCTTGGTGAGGTAGACCGTGAAGGTGCCCTTGTGCGGGGCGGTCACGCGGTACCTGAAGGTGTACGCGCCGCTGCGCACGCCCGTCGCGGGCCAGTCCGCGCGGGGCAGGTCCAGGCCCTTGAACTCCTCGTTGCCGGCGCTGCACAGCCTGCCGTCCGGTATCAGCTCCCGGTGGCGGCCGTCCGCGTCGCCGATCCGGATGCCGTTCCAGTCGTACAGCGCCTGGGTGCCGCCGGCCTCGACGGCCGCCTTGCAAGCCGCCGACTTCGGGCTCTCCGGCCCCTCCGCGTAGCACTGGGCCACCCGGCTGACCGGGTCCCCCATGGAGCCGTGCGCGGCCGCGGGCGCCGCGGCGAGCGCGGTCAGGGCCAGCGGGGCCAGGCCAAGGACGGCGGAAGCGGCGGCCGTGCGGCGTGCGGGCATCAGGGGGACTCCTCGGGGCGGTTGTTCTGACACGGCGGGACGGATCCCGTTGAGTGGGACGGATCCCGTGGGGGTGATCAGAAGCTAGCCGCAACGCACCGCGGAAACGCCGGTTGGAGGTGGTGCGGGGAGATCCTTATGCTCGCGTTAAGGGAGCGCTGAGGCTGCGCTCAGGTGGGGATGGGACAGGGGCTGAGCGGTGGGCACGCAGGGCATGGCGGACGAGGGGATCACGGCGGCGTCCGCCGCCGACGTACCGGCCGTGAAGGCGGTGACCGACGCGGCCTACCACCCCTACATCGAGCGCATCGGAGTCGTCCCGGCGCCCATGGAGGCGGACCACGCGGCGAACGTGGCGGCGGGGAAGGTGTTCGTCGTCCGGGAGCCCGAAGGGGGCCGGGTGACGGGGCTCGTCGTGATCGAGGCGCGCGCGGACCATCTCTTCCTCGACAGCGTCGCCGTCCACCCCGACGCGCACGGGACGGGGGTGGGACGGCGGCTGCTGGAGTTCGTGGACACGCGCGCGCGTGCGCTGGGCCTGCCCGAGGTCAGGCTCTACACGAACGCGCTGATGTGGGAGAACCAGCGGATCTATCCGCGCTTCGGCTACGAGGTCGTCGAGCGCCGTGTGGACGGGCCCTACGACCGCGTCCACTACCGCAAGCGGCTGGTCTGACGTCTCATCGCCCGGTCGCCGGTCATGTGTCCGGCCACCACGTGCGCGCGATGTCCTTGCGGACCTCGGGCCGCCCGGCGGGACGCCGGTCCGCTTCCTCGCGGACGCGGCGGGCGTCCGTCTTCCTCAGGGGCTTCTGCACTGTCACTCGGCGCATGGCTGCCTCCTTCGAGGCCTACCGGGTCCGTCTTCGTACGGAGGTAGGACCTTTCGGGCGAGAGTCGCTTATCGGTGCGGGTCTGTCTGTGGCGGCTGTCACGATTCGGTTGTCAGTGGTCGGTGTCACTCTGGGGTGCATGAGTGCGCATACGACGACCGACGGTGACGGGGCGGGCTGGGCCGGGGTGGACTGGGACGCCCAGGCCGCCGTCTTCGACGAGGAGCCGGATCACGGGCTGCGCGACCCGGGGGTGCGCGCCGCCTGGGCCGAACGGCTGCGCGGCTGGCTGCCCGGGCGCCCCGCCGAGATCCTCGACCTCGGCTGCGGCACCGGCAGCCTGTCGCTCCTCGCGGCCGAGCAGGGGCATCGGGTGACCGGCGTCGACCTGTCCCCGGCGATGGTGGAGCGGGCCCGGGCGAAGCTCGCCGGCCACGACGCGGTGTTCCTGGCCGGCGACGCGGCGGACCCGCCGGTGGGCCGGCAGCGCTTCGACGCCGTCCTGGTCCGGCACGTCCTGTGGACACTGCCCGACCCCGCCCGCGCGCTGCGGCACTGGCAGGGGCTGCTGCGGCCGGACGGACGGCTCGTCCTGATCGAGGGAGTCTGGGGCACGCTCACCCCCGTCGGCATACCCCCGGACCGGCTGACCATGCTTCTGCGGCCACTCGTCTCCCACATCCACCTGGAGTCACTGTCGGCCGACGCGCGACTCTGGGGCCGTGAGGTGGACGACGAGCGGTACGCGGTGGTGGCCTCGGACTGAGCCCGCGCGAGCCGGTCCGGGAATCAGGACAGCAGGGCCTCGAAGCCGCCCTCGCGGGCCAGTCCCTCCAGTTCGTCGAGGGCGGCCAGGGCGGCGGCCGCTGCCCCGGGGTCGGTGCGCGCCAGGCCGCTCGCCGCGAACTCGTCCTCGTCCAGGCGCCGTACGTCCGTGCCGTCGGCGGACCGCCACAGGTCCAGGTCGAGGTCCTCGACGACGAGGTCCGTGCCGGAGCGGGTGGCGGGGCGGGTGACGTCGCAGTACCAGCCCTTCAGCGCGCCTGAGGCGTCGCGGACCTCCTTCACCGAGTACCAGCGGTCCCGCCAGTAGTGCTCGGTGAAGACGTCGCCCGGCTCGAAGCGTACGAAGCCGAAGTCGCGGGCGCCCTCGCCCGCCCACGCGGCCCGGACGGTGAGGCGCGTGCCGTCGTCGGACACGAGCGTGCCCCGGTAGCGGATCTTGGTGCGGCCGCCCTTGACGAGGACGACGTCCACCTCCGTCGGCGCCGGCGGCCGGCCGCCGGCCTCAGCCGAGTTCGCGGACATGGCGCACCTCCGTCCCGCAGACCGCGTACCCGAACCACTCGTTGATCGCGATCATCGGCGCGTTGCCGGTGTCGTTGCCCGTGAACGCTTCCGTGTACCCGGCGGCCCGGGCGCGGTGCAGCGAGTCGTTCTTGGCGAGCTTGGCCAGGCCCCGGCCGCGGAAGGCGCGGGCGGTGCCCGTCATGGCGGTGGAGTAGCGGGTGCCGCCGTCCGTACGGGCCGCGGTGAAGGCCGCGGGACGGCCGTCCACCACCGCCACCGACGTCAGTTCGGGGCTGAACAGCGGGTGCCGCCAGGTCTCCGCCAGCCAGGCCGCGTAGTCGGTGAACTCGTAGTCCACGTCGCTGGGTTCGTCCGCCGTGGTCTCCGCGTCCAGCTCGAACAGGGGGCGCGGGTCGTCGGCGAAGTCCGTGCCCCGGCGCAGTTCCACGCCAGGCGGCGGGTCCTGCCGCGGCGGCAGGGTGCCGCCCGCCAGGTCCAGGCGGAGGAAGCGCGCGCTCCGGCTCGCGCGGTAGCCGTGCCGCTCGGCGAAGGCGCGGTTGCCCGGCTCGTCCAGGACCCAGGAGTGCAGCCTGGTCGCCCCGTGCGCGGCCAGATGTTCCTCGGCGGCCCGTACGAGGAGCGTGCCGGCGCCGCGGCGGGTGTGCTCGGGATCCACGTACACGTTGATGTTGCCCTGGCCGGGCTCGGTGCTCTCGTGGGACAGGTGCACCTGCGCGGTGCCGATCACCTCGCCGTCCGCCACGGCGACCAGCGGCCGGTAGTGGGCGTCGGGGTGCAGGTGGGTGAGGTCGTGGACGAGTGAGCCGGGGGTGAACAGTATGAACGGCAGCGCGCGGTGCCGGACACGGGCGAAGCCCTCGAGGTCGGCCGGCGCGTCGGGACGCAGGTCGCGGATGATCACGGTCATGGAGGGGCACGCTACGGCGGAGACCGGGCGGGGTGCCTCCCATTTTCCGCTGGGCCTTACGCGCGCGGGTGCGGGACAATCACCCCGTGACGTTGAAGATCCACATCGAGGACGGCGCACCTCCCTACGAGCAGGTGCGGGCGCAGATCTCCGAGCAGGCGCGGTCGGGGGTGCTGCCGGTGGGGTACCGGCTGCCCACGGTGCGCGGGCTGGCCGAGTCGCTCGGGCTCGCGGCGAACACGGTCGCCAAGGCCTACCGGGCGCTGGAGACGGACGGCGTGATCGAGACGCGTGGGCGCAACGGCACGTTCGTCGCCGCCGCGGACTCGGCGGCGGCGCGGGAGACCGCGGCCGCCGCCCAGGCGTACGCCGAGCGGGTGCGACGGCTCGGGCTCACCGAGGACGACGCGCTCACCGCCGTCCGGGACGCCCTGCGGGCGGCCTACGGGGAGCGGTAGGGGAGCGGCGGCCCCGCAACAGAGTCACCGGCCCGGAGGGACCTTCTGCCGGTCACCCGTGAGCGCCGGAGTGCGGGTCACCGCCAGGCCCGCGCTCCTGGCCGCCCGTGCGAACACCACCGCGTCCTGGACCGCCGCCCCCGTCGGGTCGTTGTTGAAGTAGGTGTACACGTCCCTGGTGTCCGGCCAGGTCGTGGCGATCCGGTCGACCCAGGTCTCCAGCGACCGCCGGCCGTAGTGCGGCCAGGCCCGGGCGCGGCCCACGTGGAAGCGGACGTACCCCCAGCCGGCCGTCCGCCACAGCGGCGTGACCGGGCGGGCGTAGGCGTCGGCCCAGCACAGGGCGGCGCCCCGGGCCCGGAGGACCTCGCGCACCTCCGGCGTCCACCACGAATCGTGGCGCGGCTCGACCGCGACCCGGGTGCCGGACGGGAAGCACGCCAGGCAGGCGTCCAGCAGTCCCGGATCCGCGCGCAGGGTCGGAGGGAGCTGGAGCAGCACCGGGCCCAGCCGGTCGCCGAGGCCCGCCGCGTGCGTCATCAGGCGGTGCACCGGCTCCCCGGGGTCCTTCAGCCGCTTGATGTGGGTGAGGTACCGGCTCGCCTTCACCGCGACCACGAAGTCCGCCGGGACCCGCTCCCGCCAGGCCTCGAAGGTCTCCCGCGCGGGCAGCCGGTAGAAGGCGTTGTTGACCTCCAGGGTGGCGAAGGCGGCGGCGTACTCCTCCAGCCACAGCCGTGTGGGGCACCCCTGCGGGTACAGCACGCCCCGCCAGTCCTTGTACTGCCAGCCCGACGTCCCGACGAACAGGGTCATACGCCCATCAAAGCACCGGTGCCCGCCCGGGACCCCTCACAGGTACAGACCCGCGTCGGCCCCCTCGCGCGGCTCCGGCAGCGCCGTCGGCGACGTGCCCCGCCGCAGCGCGTACAGCTCGGCGAGGGTCGCCCCGTCGCGGCCCACCCCTTCCTCGGTGCCCAGCCAGTTCACCGCCTCCCGGCGGGTCAGCCGGCCCACCTCGATGCGGGCCAGACACCGGCCCGGGCGGACCACGGCCGGGTGCAGGCGCTCCAGGTCCTCGTTGGTCGTCACCCCGACCAGTACGTTGCGCCCCTGGCCGAGCAGTCCGTCGGTGAGGTTCAGCAGCCGGGACAGCGCCTGGCCCGCGGTGTGCTTGGCCTCGCCGCGGATCAGCTCGTCGCAGTCCTCCAGCAGGAGCAGCCGCCAGCGCCCCTTGCCCGCCGTGTCCTCCTCGCCGATGGCGATGTCCATGAGGTAGCCGACATCGCTGAACAGCCGCTCCGGGTCCAGCACGCAGTCCACCTGGCACCAGTCGCGCCAGGACCGGGCCAGGGTCCGCAGCGCCGAGGTCTTGCCCGTGCCCGGCGGGCCGTGCAGCAGGAGCAGCCGGCCCGCGATGTCCTGGGGGGTCGTCTTCATCAGCCGGTCCATGGCGTCCGCGACCGGAGCGGTGTAGTTCGGCCGCAGTTCGTCCCAGGTGCCCGCCGAGATCTGCCGGGTGGTGCGGTGCGGGCCGCGCCGGGGCGAGACGTACCAGAAGCCCATCGTCACGTTCTCCGGCTGTGGCTCCGGCTCGTCCGCGGCGCCGTCCGTCGCCTGCTCCAGCACCTTCGCGGCCAGCTCGGCGCTGGTCGCGGTGACCGTGACGTCGGCTCCCCGGTTCCACCGGGAGATCAGCAGCGTCCAGCCCTCGCCCTCGGCGAGGGTCGCGCTGCGGTCGTCGTCGCGGGCCGCGCGCAGCACGCGGGCGTCCTCGGGCAGCAGGGTGGCGCCGGGGCGCACACGGTCGATGTTCGCCGCGTGCGAGTACGGCTGCTCGCCCGTCGCGAAGCGGCCGAGGAACAGCGCGTCGACGACGTCGGACGGCGAGTCGGAGTCGTCGACGGTGAGCCGGATCGGCAGAGCGTCGTGCGGGTTCGCGGGCATGCCGCCATGATCTGTCACGCGGGCGCCGCGCGCACCCGGTTTCCCCCGCGCGTCCCGTGCCGGCGCCCGGCCGGAGCCCGTCGCGGGCCGAGCCTGCCGGAACCCTGTCCCGCGGATGATTTCCGCCCTTACTGTTGTCCTTGATGAGACGTCATGGGGGGAATCCGGAGGCGGGGCGGTGGCGGCTCACCGCGCTGCTCGGCGTGGGAGTGACGGCGGTGGCCCTGGTCGTGGCCCTGCTCAGCACGCTGCCCGGCGGCGCGAGCACCGAGGGCACCACACGCGACGGCGGCAAGGTGCACGGGACACCGGCGACCCCGCGGAACGCGGACGAGCCGGACGTCGGCTGGGGCTTCACCCACACCCAGTTCAGCGCCGACGAGGGCAGCGCGGCCGCTACCGGCCGGGCCGAGGCGCTGCTGTCGAAGGACGGCGGCCTGCCGCAGAACCAGGCGATCATGGGCTGGGGCGCCGACAACCCCGAGCCGGTCAAGGGGCGTTACGACTTCGAGGCGCTGGACCGGCGGATCGACTTCGTCCGCGCCTCGGGCGGCACTCCGGTGATCACGCTGTGCTGCGCGCCCGACTGGATGAAGGGCGGCCGGGCCGGCGTGGACAACACCGACTGGAGCCAGGACGCCCTGGAGACCGCGCCGACCCGCGACCACTACAAGGACTACGCCGCACTCGCCGCGACCGTCGCCGAACGCTATCCGGACGTACGCCACTTCATCGTCTGGAACGAGTTCAAGGGCTTCTGGAACAACGCCGAGGGCCGCTGGGACTACGAGGGCTACACCGAGCTCTACAACCTGGTTCACAAGGCGCTCAAGCAGGTCGACCCCAAGATCATGGTGGGGGGACCGTACCTGGTCATGGACAGCGTCGACCCGCGGCAGAAGCAGGACGTCTCCACCGTCCTGAGGGGCCCCTGGGGAGCCCTGGACCAGCGGGTCCTGGACGCCTTCGCCTACTGGAACCAGCACAAGGCGGGCGCCGACTTCGTCGTCGTGGACGGCTCCAGCTACACCAAGGACGACGACCTGCTGCCCGACGAGTTCCGCGCCACCGACAAGCTGACGGACGTCGGCCGGTGGGTGCGGTCGCAGACGGGCGGCCTGCCGCTGTGGTGGGCCGAGTACTACGTCGAGCCCGCCGACCGCAACGACGACCGCAAGGACTGGTCCGAACCGCACCGCGTCGCCGTCCAGGCCGCCGGCCTGATCGCCATGGCCAAGGGCGGCGCCTCCACCGGCTTCTACTGGAACCCCGAGAACCGCACGGGCGACTGCCCCGGCTGCCTGTGGACCCCGACCGACTCCTCCGGCGGCGGCCGGGTGCTTCCCATGTACGACCTGGTCTCCCGGTTCAACCGGGCGTTCCCGCCGGGGACCCGGTACCGGACGGTGTCCGTCGCCCCGGACGACGTGCCCAACGTGCGCGTGCTGGCCGACGACCGGACGGTCCTGGTGGTCAACACCCTGAACCGCACGATCAGCGCGCGGATCGACGGCAGGCGCTTCGACATGAAGGCGTACGAGGTGAAGTGGCTCCAGCGGTAACCCGCCGGAGCCGCTCCACCCGCCGTCCGCTCAGCCGCCTCCCATGGTCAGGAACCGCTGCACCAGCGAGGCGAACAGCACCGCCAGCAGCGGCAGCGAGAACCAGAAGCTGCTCTGGAGCCACCGCAGCCGGCGCACACTGGGCCGCATCGCGACCCGGACGACCTCCCGCGCCGTCAGCAGCACGGTCAGCGCCAGCGCCGCGACTCCGCCGACCACCGACCACGGCGTCCACGTCACCCTCGGCCCGATGGGCCCCGGGTTCGGCTCGGGCACGGGATCGGAGGGCTGCTCACGCAGCTGGTACAGGGTCACGTCGTCGTTGCCGAGGACCTTCCTCAGCTCCCGCCGGTCGTCGAGGTGGCGCACCAGCCGCGACTCCCAGGTGGCCGAGTAGCCCACGTCCATCCGCAGATACGTCACCTGACTGCGGTTGATCATCAGGTACGCGTTCGGACCCGCGTCCTTGAGCGACTTGACCAGGCCCGAGACCAGCACCGGGTCGGCCGGAGCCAGGGTGGGCACGTAGTCGACGCGCTCCATGTCCCGCGCGCCCCACGGCATGGCCGGAGTGACGTTGACGGCCGGGTCGTTGCTCAGCCACAGCAGCCGTACCGTCGGCCTGTCGTGGGCGTACACGTAGTCCATGGCCGCGACCTCGCCGGGCCGGATCCGCTCGAAGGTCTCGTTGCCCCACCGGGCGACCAGGAAGCCGCCCATGAGCAGCAGGCCCGCCATCAGCGCGGCCAGCGGCGCCAGGCTCACCCGGTCCTTGTCCCGTTCCTCCGCGGTGGCGCCGGTGCGCGGGAAGAGCGCGAGCGCGGCGAGCAGGGCGGCCCCGGGCAGGGCGAACATGAAGACCCGCAGCGCCATCTCGCCGCCGTAGGACTGCATGCCGAAGCCGAGGAACGGCACGAAGGTGAGCACCGGCAGGGACCGCTCGCGGTACTTGTGCTCGCGTCGCCGCCACCAGCCCCAGCAGGCGAAGGCCATCACGGAGCCCGCCAGCAGCACGCGTGCGTACAGCACCAGTTGGTGGGTCGAGTCGCCGCCCTGGATCCGGCCCGAGACGGACGTCGAGACGTTGCTGCCGACGCCGCCGACCCCGCCGAACAGCTCGTCGAAGTGGCCGGACCAGTACGGCTCGGCCATGAAGCCCAGCCAGAACGCCGCCAGTACCGCGAACAGCACGGGCAGACCGCGCAGTTCGGATCGGCGGACCAGGACCAGCACGGCCAGCACGCCCAGCATCACGAACGGGGTGAGCTGGTGCGCCGGGACGCTGGCGGCGAACAGGCCGATCACCACCAGGAGCAGCACCGCCCGCTGCCGCCGGTCGGCCGGCTCCACCTCCGCCTCGCCCGGCCGGGCCTTGGTCCACAGCATCCGCGGCGCCCGGAACCAGACGAGGAGGATCGCCACGAAGGCCAGGTACAGCAGATAGGTGAAGCCCTGCGGGGAGAAGTAGTCCTGGCCCACCCAGCCGCTGAGCACGAAGATCCACACGCCGGTCCACCTGGCCCGCCAGCTCGCCCGCAGCGAGCGGGTCAGCAGGAACATGGGGGGCAGGTAGAGCAGCTGGATGGTCAGCGGCCACCAGCGGATGACCTCCGTGAAGTCGCTCAGACCGCACGCGCGGGCGACGAAGGCGGCCACCGCGAAGAACCCGGGCCAGCTCCACCGCGCGTCGAGGTCCGGCACGGCCGATCCGGTGCGGTCGATGAAGTCGATGAAGCCGAGGTGCTGCCAGGCGGTGGCGAAGCGCGGCTCGCTCTCGATCACCGCGGGCAGCGCGTGCAGGGAGACGACGGTGGCGACCAGGGTGACCAGCAGCAGTGCCCGGTGTTCGCGGCGCAGCCACAGCAGCGCGGCGAACACCCCGATCAGCAGCGCGGCGCCGGCCAGGGTCGGCAGCGGCAGCACCGAGACGAGACCGAGGCCGCCCATCCGGTCCAGGTCGGAGTCGTCAAGGCGCAGCGCGGGCACCCAGTACAGCAGCAGTGCCGCGGCCAGCAGACAACCGAGCAGGACGCCGGCCCGGGTGGGCGCGAGACGCTCCCGCCAGGACGGGTCGGGCCCGCTCCGGGCGAGGAGGTCCTCCTCCGGGGTGGCCTCCCGCGGCGAGGTCCCCATCTTCGGCACGACGGCCCCGTCCCTCGCCGCGAAGTGCGCCTCCGGCACGACGGCCCGCTCGCCGGCGGTGTACGGACCGCCGGGTACGACGGCTTGCTCTCCGGTGGGGTAGGGGCCGCCGGGTACTGCGGCTTGCTCTGCGGTGGAGTAGGGGCCGTCGGGTACGACGGCTCGGTCCTCCGGCCCGAACGGGGCGTCCACCTCTCGCTCTGCCGGTCCCGGCGAGGACGGCGAGACCGGATTCAGCTCCTCCACCGGCAGCCCCAGCGCCTCTGGTCCGTGCGGCCCGGCCGGGGGCCGGTCGGAGTCCACCGCGGCGGTGCCGGCGGGCGGGGTGCCCGGTCCGGGCCGTACGTCCGGCCGGCGCTCCACGTGGTCGAAGTCGATGTGGATGCCCAGGGCGAGGGTGTCGGACTCCGCTGCCCAGGCGGGCCCCCGGTGCGGTGCGATCCCGGCGGGGTCCTCGCGCGCCCCCAGGTCGGCGAGGTCCCCGTCGGGTGCGGCGTCGTCGGGGACGCCGGCGGAGGGCACGGCCCTGACGGTCCGGTACAGCTTCGGCGCGGCGATCGCGACGATCACGGCGAGGCTGGAGATCTCCGCGACGCCGGCGCCGGTCAGCCCCATCCGGGGCAGCAGCAGCAGCGTCAGACCCAGCACCAGCGCGCACAACAGGCCCTGGAGCCAGGCCAGTCCGGCGGTACGGCTCTGGGCGCGCAGCACCGCGAAGTACGTCTCCATCACGACCCGCAGCAGGGCGCCTACGGCGAACCAGCGCAGCAGCGGGGTGGCCGCGTGCGCGTAGCCCTCGCCGAAGACGTGCAGGATGTACGGCGCCAGCAGGAACAGCAGCCCGCAGATGGGCAGCATGATGCGGGCCATCCGCTTCAGCGCCTCGCGGGTGTTGGCGGCCAGCCGGGCCGGGTCGTGCGACCCCTCGACGGTCAGTGAGGCACCCATGTTGATGGCGAGCAGGTTGACCGTGCCGCCGATGGTGGTCGTGATGTAGAAGTACGCGTTGTCCGCGGAGCTGACCTGCGCGGCGATGATCACCGGCACCAGGTAGACGACCGCGAGGGAGAACAGCGAGCCGGTGTAGTCGCCCGCCAGGAACCGCCCGAGTTCCTTCGCGGTCGGCGGCTTGGCATGGTCCTCGGTCGCCCGTACGTGCCGGGGCACCAGGCGCCGGAACACCAACCAGCCCAGGGGCACGATGGAGAAGGCGATCGCCGCGACCCAGGAGACGAAGACGCCGGTCGTCGGGATCGCGGCGGCGAGCCCCACCAGCAGGGCCAGCTTCACTCCCGAGAAAACGGTGTTGCCCACCGGGACCCAGGGCGCGCTGCGCAGCCCGGTCAGCACCCCGTCCTGGAGGGTGAGCAGGTTCCACGCCATGACGGCGACGACGAAGCCGAGGCCGTGGGCGAGCCCGTGCAGGAAGCGGTACGACGGCCCCCACACGTCGAGGGTGAGCAGGAACATCCCGGCCGCGCACGCCACGATCAGCGAACTGCCCACGTACGTACGGGCGATGAGTCGCCCGGTGGCGCGGCCGGAGATCGGGATGAAGCGGGCCAGGGCCCCGGTGAGCGTCACCGCGGTCAGCCCGGCGAGGAGCTTCATGGCGGCGATGGCGGCCGAACCCTGGCCGACCGCGTCGTCGGAGTAGTAGCGGGCCGCGACCAGCCAGTAGCCGAGGCCCAGCACCGCGGAGATCCCGGTGTTGAGCATCAGCGCGTAGGCGTTGCGGAACAGCGGGTTGCCGCCGGGGGACCGGCTCCGTCCCGGCAGCCGCAGACGGCGCCCCGGCTGCTCGGGCGCGTCGGGTTCGGTGGCCGATGCCTCGGTGGTGGTGGTCGTGTCAGACACGGGTACGGATGGCCTTCCGGCGGACCTGTCGGGCTCTGCGGACCATGGCGTAGCCCTTGGTGAGGGCGCGGTCCCTGGCGAAGTTCCGGGTGATCGCGCGGCCCTCGACGATCCGCTCGAACTCCTCGGTGGTCGTGCTGCGGCGCACCGTGAGCCGGTGCAGCGCGTACGGGCCCTGTCGTCGGCGGGCCAGGGCGTTGCCGACGGCGAGGGCCTGGGTGAAGCCCGCCGCCCGCACCAGGGCCCGCACCCGGCGGCTGGAGTAGCCGTAGGGGTAGGCGAACGAGGCGGGCACGGTGCCCAGTTCACCGGCGACGATCTCCTTGCAGCGGATCAGCTCCGACCACAGGGTGTCGTCGTCGAGCTGGTCGAGCTGCGGGTGGGTGTGGCTGTGCCCGCCGATCTCGACCCCGCCGGCCGCGAGTTCGCGCACCTGGTCCCAGTCGAGCATGGTGTCCAGGCCCCCGCCGGTGTGGTGGGCGCCGCGGATCCAGCCCGTGGAGACGAACAGCGTGGCGGGGAAGCCGTAGTGGTCCAGCGTCGGCAGGGCGTAGCGGTGCACGCCCTCGTAGCCGTCGTCGAAGGTGATCAGGACGGGGTTCGCGGGCAGCGGCGGCGGGCCCCCGCCACGCCAGTGCCCGGCCAGCCGGGCCGTGGTGACCGGCTGGAAGCCCCGGTCCTTGAGCACGGCCATCTGCTCCGCGAACGCCTCGGGCGTCACGGACAGTTCGCGGGTGGCCTCGTTGGGCTCCGGCGCGACCGCGTGGTACATGAGCACCGGCACGGGCGCGCTGGTACGGCCGTTCATGTGGTGCGTCCCTCCTCGTCCTGCCCGGTCTCCTCGGTCTCCCCGGTCTCCCCGGTCTGCGGGGTCTGCGGGGTCTGCCCGGTCCTCACGTCCCGCGGGGCGTGCGCGATCCCGGCCGCCGATGACACCGATGACACCGATGACACCGATGACACCGAGAACGCCGTGCCGCTCCGCCGGGCCCTGACACTGCCGACGGCGTAGCCGCCCGCGGCCGTCAGCACCCCGGCGACGATCGCGCCGGCCCGGCCCGCGCCGCCCGGCCGGGCCAGCAGCGCGTCCCGCAGCCCGCGGGCCACTCCCGAGGGCAGCACCCGGGTCGTGTACCGGCGTTCGGACTCGAGGCCCTTCTGCGCGCCGACGCTCCGCGCGACCAGCGCCTTCGACAGGCCCTCCGCGTAGACGCGGGTGCGGAAGTAACGGAAGTGCTCGCGCGCCTCGGGCACCCGGTGGTGGATGACCGCCCGGTCGTCGATCAGGAGGACCGCGTCCGGGCGGGCCCGGGTGAGCCGGATGCACAGCTCCGTCTCCTCGCACCCCAGCGGGCGCTTGTCGCCGTCGCGGCCGATGCCGGTGGCGAAGCCGCCCGCCGCGTCGAACGCCGTGCGCCGGAAGGAGGCGTTGCCGCCGAGCACGTTGCGCACCCGGACCCGGCCCGGCGGCAGGCCGCGGTAGGTGCAGCCCACCACCCAGTCGAACTCCTCCGGGAACCAGGCCGGCCGGCGGCCCGACGCCCAGACCGGGACCGTCCGGCCGCCGACGGCCATGACCCGCGGGTCCGCGTACCCCTCGGCGAAGTGCCGCAGCCAGTCCCGCTCGGCCACGGCGTCGTCGTCGAGGAAGGCGACGATCTCGCCGCGGGAGGCGGCGATGCCCGTGTTGCGGCCGGCGGACAGGCCGCGCGGGCCCGCGTTGGCGAGCACCCGCACCTCGCCGCCGTCCGGGTACTCCTTGTACTCCTTGGCCAGCCTCTCCAGCAGCGCCGGGTTGTGGTCCACCACCAGGAGGGTCTCCAGGGCCGGCCGGGACTGCGCCCGCACCGAGGAGACCGCCGCGAGGATGTCCTCCCAGCGGTCCTCGGTGTAGACGCAGATCACGACGGAGATGCCGAGACCGCTCAAGACGCCTCTCCCCGCACCGTGTCGAGCATCGGTGACCGACGGGCCTGGCGGCCCTGGCGGCGCAGTTCACGCCGGTTGGAGCGCTCCTTGAGGATCACCTTCAGCACCCGCAGTCCGTCCCGTACGGCGCGCAGATTGCTGGCGCCGTGGATGCGCAGGTACTCGTGGCTGGGGATCTCCTGCACCTTCAGTCCGGCCTTGACCACTCTGATGTTCATCAGCGTCTCGACCTCGAAGCCGGTGCAGTCCAGCTCGATCTTGTCCAGGCAGTGCCGCCAGAACGCGTTGTACCCATAGCACAGGTCGGTGTAGCGGGCGCCGAACTTGCGGTTGACCACGGCGCACAGGGCCCGGTTGCCGAGCTTGCGGATGAAGGTCATGTCGTCGGTGCCGCCGCCGTTGGCGAACCGGGAGCCCTTGGCGAAGTCCGCGCCCGAGACCAGGGCCGAGACGTACGAGACGATCTCGCCGCCGTCGGCCGAGCCGTCGGCGTCGACCATCACGATGATGTCGCCGGTGCACTCCTCGAAACCGGTGATCAGGGCATCCCCCTTGCCCTTGCCGCGCTGGTCGACGACCTTCACCTTGGGCCACAGTTCCCGGGCCACTTCGACGGTGTCGTCGGTGGAATTGCCGTCCACGAGGACCACTTCGTGAATCCAGTCCGGAAGTGTCTTGAAGACGTAGGGCAGATTCTCGGCCTCGTTCATGGCGGGAATCACCACGCTCACCGGCGGTGTGATGGCCAAGTGCGAGGAAATGGGCCGGTATTCCGCGGCGAGCGTCGGATCCTGTTCCGACGAAGGCGAGCGCAGAACGGAGCTCATGAGTCGTGTTCCCTCTCGTCCGGCGGACCGCCCGCCCCTCGGGCGGCCCGGCTGTGTATCCGGTTCGAAAGGGGGGTTGATCACCCGGGGCGCGCCGGAAAGGCTCTCCGAACACGCCGGGTGAGCTGGCAAAGCTGTCCGGCCTGCCGGAAGAACGGCAGCCGGTCGCGCGGCACGGCTCGGTCACACCTGCGGTCACCGAGCACGGCACCCCCCTACCGCGCTCCGCGCCGGAACGTCCCGGCCCCGAGCCCTCCCCTTGAGCCGCTTGCAGACGGACCGATGCGGGTGAGATGTACGACGGTATTGATGATTGAACCAGTATGGCAAGACCTGGAACGAGGCCTCACGTTTTTGTTGGTTTTGCCGTAACGCAACCCTGTACGTACTGTTCAGCGCCTGGAACGGATTTGTCCCATGCGTTTGAGGATCCTGTCCGCGGGCTCGAACAGTTCCGGCCGCGACAGCACCGCGTTGCGCAGCGCCCGGACCGGGGCGCGGCGCGCCCGATGCCCGAGCGCCACCGGATGACGCCGTGTCACCCACCCTTCGCACACGCTGAGTTCGCGTGTCCTCAGGGAGTCCTTGTACTCCTTCTGGCCCCGGCCGAGATCCAGGTACGCGATGCCGTCGGCGGCGGCCGCCTCGGCCATGCGCAGATGCAGGATCAGCCCCGGGGAGAACTTCGCGTACGCCGGGTCGTAGGCCGGGAACCAGCAGGCCAGCACCCGTTCGGAGCGCAGCCCGAAGTGGGCGGCGACCGGCCGGCCGTCCGCGTACAGCACCGACAGGATCCCCGCGAAGGAGTCGGAGCGGGTGTGGAACAGCTGTGTCACCAGGCGGGTGATCCACTCGTGCGCGAAGCGGTCGCTGCGCCCGGTCCGCCGGTACTGGGCGGACTTCCAGGCCATCAGCCCGCGCAGCGCGGCGGGGTCGCGCTCGTCGTGGACGTAGCGCACCGGGCCCGTGTCGCGGCCCAGCCTGCGTTCCTTGGCGAGTGTGGTCCGGGTGAACTTGGGCGACCGGGCGCGCAGTTCGCGCACATACGTGTCGTAGCCCTGGTCGACGTCCATGACCGGGGACGGGAAGCTGCCGGAGGCTCCCGCCTCGAACGGCTCCTGGCCCGCCACCAGGTGGTCGAACTCCCAGACGGCCAGTGAGCAGGCCCGCAGCAGCTCACGGGCGTCCCAGGTGAAGCCGGGCCGGTGCACCAGGCCCTGGCAGTCGGAGACGCCGAGCCCGACGGCCCGGCCGACGCCGGTCGCCGATCTCTGGAACGGGAAGAACGCGGCGGGCTCGCCGTCCTCGCGGACCACCGCGATCCGCACCCCGCGTCTGCACCGGCCCACCGCGAGCGTGAACTCGGGGGACAGGAAGGGGTTCGCCAGTTCCTCCGCACCGTGCAGATGAGCCTTGGACTGCATCGCGGTCCACGCCGCCCGGTCGGCGGCGCTCAGCTCGCCGGGGCGGTACACGCTGATGTCCACGTCAGGAGCCCTGTCTTCTCGCCGTACGGCCGCGCTGCCGCCGCACCAGAACCAGCAGGAGAACGAGGGAGCTGAACGCGGTGACGGCCAGCAGCCCGCCGCTGACGGACCATCGGTGCACGGCCAGCATCCCCTGGGCCACCAGCATGTCGAGGACGACCGCGCCCGCCACCGAGACGAGGACACGGCCGAAAGGATCCAGCCCGCGCAGCGCGGCGGCGATGGCCGCGGCCGGCGCCGCGAGCAGGAAGAACAGCGTCAACGGGCCGCGCAGGGGGGAGTTGGAGCCGGTGAGCGCGAGCAGCGCACCGATCCCCCCGACTGCCGTCGCGGCGCCCGCGAGCAGCGGTGACAGGTCCCTCCCCGGCCCTGGCCGCGCCCGCTGTGTGCCCGGTGTTGAAGCTGTCTTGATGCGTATGGTCTGCATTGGCGACTTTGCCCCCCGAAGCGCCGGATGCCGGGCTTCAATGTCGCGCAGCCCGCGGCGCTCGTCAAGATGCGGAAGCCGCTCGTACGGGTGCTCGCCTGCTTACGGACCTCCTTCGAGTGGCCGGTTCCCGACCTCCCAAGCCTCTTGCGTCACAACGGATTTCGTTGATCGCTGAAAAGTTTTGACATGGACACTTCCCTGTCAACACGCGTAGCTGCTACCACGGTTACGGCAGAGATCCTGCTAAAGGGAGGTTCCATGAGACGAAGTTCCCGAATTTCCGCCTATATCGGTTCCCTCCTCCTGGCCATCGGCCTCGCCCTGACCGGGGCGGCGACGGCGCAGGCGGCCCAACTGGCAGCGAACGGCCCGTACGTGGCCCTCGGCGACTCCTACTCATCCGGGGTGGGCGCCGGCAGCTACATCAGCTCCAGCGGCAGCTGCAACCGCAGCACGAACGCGTACCCCTACCTGTGGAACGCCGCCAACTCCCCGTCGTCGTTCTCCTTCACCGCCTGCTCGGGTGCCAGGACCGACGACGTACTGGCCAACCAGCTCGGCCCGCTCAACTCCGCCACCGCCCTCGTCTCGATCACCGTCGGCGGCAACGACGCCGGGTTCTCGGACGTCATGACGACCTGTGTGCTCCAGTCCGACAGCGACTGCATCTCGCGCATCAACACCGCCAGGGCGTACATCGACTCGACGCTGCCCGGCAAGCTGAACAACCTCTACTCGACGATCCGCACCAAGGCTCCCAACGCGCGCGTGGTCGTCATCGGCTACCCCCGCTTCTACCTGCTCGGACAGCTCTGCCTGGGCCTCAGCGAGGCCAAGCGCTCCGCCATCAACGGCGCCGCCGACTACATCGACGCCGCCATTGCCAAGATCGCCGCCAACCACGGCTTCGTCTTCGGCGACGTCCGCACCACCTTCACCGGCCACGAGATCTGCTCCGGAAGCTCATGGCTGCACAGCGTCAACTGGCTCAGCATCGGCGAGTCCTACCACCCGACGGCGGCCGGCCACTCCGGTGGCTACCTCCCGGTGTTCAACAAGGCGGCCTGACCCGCCGTCACCACCAGGCACCACCAGGCCCTCTTCGCGCCCGAAGCGGAGACCCCGCCCGCCGGGGTCTCCGCCGCGCCGGCCCGCCCCTCGGGCCGAGCCTGCGGGACCTCTCGGTCATCGCTCAGCCCAGCGCCGCTGCCGCCCCCTTGAGCATCAGCCCGGCCCCCAGAGCGACGACCACGCACGCCGACCCGAGCGGTGCGGTCCTGCGCACCAGGGCCGCCGCCGGGCCCGCGGTCCAGCGGGGGCGCCCGTCCAGCAGCCGGTGCACGCCGCTGCCCAGCTTCACCACGGCGATCCCGGCCGCGGTGAGGGTCAGGGCGAGTCCGACGCCGTACGCCACCACGAGCAGCAGCCCGAACCAGGCCTGCCCCAGCGCCGCCGCGCCCACCAGGACCACCACCGCGGACGGACTGGGCACGAGCCCGCCGGCGAACCCCAGGAGCAGGGTGCCGCGGAGGGTGGGGGCCGCGGGGTGGGTGTGGGTGCGGCCGCCGTGAGTGTGTTCCAGGCCGTGATCGTGGCTGTGCGCATGCCCGTGCCCATGACTGTGACCGTGCCCGTGGTCGCGGTTGCGCCAGGCGCGGCGTACGAGGCCGGCGCCCGCCAGGGTGACCAGGACGCCGCCGGCGACTCCCAGCCAGGCGATCACCGAGGGCGCGGCCGCGGAGCCGGCCGCGACCAGCAGCCCGAGCGCGACCACGCCGAGCGTGTGAGTGACGGTCACCGAGGCGGCCAGCGGCAGGACGTCCCTCGGGCGGGCCCGGCCGCCGCGCGCCGCCGCCATCGCCGCCATGACGGTCTTGCCGTGGCCCGGGGCCAGGGCGTGCAGGGCGCCGAGCCCGACGGCGACGACCAGGGCGAGGGCGGCGAAGCCGAGGGTGAGGTCGTGCCGGGCGACCAGGTCGTCCAGAGCCCGTGTCCAGCGGTCGGCGCCGCGGGGCAGCACGGAGGCGGCGGGCGCGTCGCGCCGCTCGTCGGCGAGCGCGGGGCCGCCCGGCCGCACCCGCAGGGACGCGGCGGAGGTGTCGGCGGGGGAGGACAGCAACCGCGCCGGATAGACGGTCAGTTCGCGGGACACGGAAGCCTTCGGCACATCGGACGCGGTGAGCGTCATCCGGTCGCCGCGCGCAGTGATCTCCCGCCAGCCGGGCCCGGAGGACGCCTCCGCGCCGCGGAAGCCGACGGCGGTGGCTCCCTCGGGCAGCGGCGCGCTGAGCCCGCACTCCACCCGGAGGGTGTCGAGGCCAGCCTGGCCGGGGCGCACGCGCGCGTGGCTGCCGTGCGCGGTGATCGCGACCGTGCGCCCGTCGACCGTGACGGTGCTGTCCCGCGCGGCCTTCTCGCACCGCTGCCGGGCCCACGCCGCCAGGCCGATCCGCTCGATGTCCGGCTTGGCCTGGGCCGCCGGGATCTCGGCGAGGTCCTCGACGTGGTCCACACGGAGCACGCCGGGGGAGGCGACCAGCCCGTCGTAGCGGTTGACGGTGAAGTTCCCGAGCGGATGCGCGCTCGCGGCGCCGGCCGGGACGAGGACGAGCGCGCAGGCCGCGGCGAGGAGGGCCGCGGTGGCGCGGAGTGGGTGGAGGTGTTTCACCGGGCTGTCTCCAGGGACTTCAGGGTCGTGCGTGCCGTGCTGGCGGTGAGGGGGGAGAAGCCGGGGTTCGGTTTCACGGCTGTGTTGCGGTGGCCGGTGGCCGTGGCCTGCTGGGCGTGGGGGAGGGCTTCCAGGGGGCGGCCGTTCTTGTGCGGCGCCCTGGCGGGGGCGGCCGCGGTGGTGTGGAGTGCGGTGGCGTGGAGTGGGTGGAGGTGTTTCACCGGGCTGTCTCCAGGGACTTCAGGGTCGTGCGTGCCGTGCGGGCGGCCAGGAGGGAGAAGCCGGGGTTCAGTTTCAGGGCGGCTGTGAGGTGGGTGCGGGCGGCGTCGGTGTGGCCGGTGGCGTGCTCGATCATGCCGCGGTGGTAGAGGAACGCGGCGTTGCGGTAGCCGGTGGCCGTGGCCTGCCGGGCGTAGGGGAGGGCCTCCCGGGCGCGGCCGTTCCTGAACAGCGCCCAGGCGAGCGCGTCCGCGGTGTGCACGGTGTGCCGGCGGGCCCACTCGGCGCGTGCCGCGCGCAGCGCCGCCCCGGCGTCGCCGTGGTCGGCGGCGGCGAGCGCGGTGTCCAGGTCGGCGTTGACGCCGCCCGCGCGGGCGAGCGCGATCCAGGCGTCGACCAGGGCGTACTGGTTCCGCGCCTTCGCCCGGTCACCGGCGGTGCCGCGGGCCTCGTACAACTCCCCGAGCGCGACGAGCGGTCCGGGCAGCGGGGAGCGGGAGACGACGTCCTCCAGGTCCGTGACGGCGGCGGCGAGGTCACCGCTCGCCGCCCGGGCGCGGGCGCGGCCCTCCAGGGCGGGCAGGTAGCCGTCGTCGGCGGCGAGGGCCCGCGCGTAGTGGCCGAGGGCGGCCTTGTGGTCGCCCTGGTTCCAGGCGAGTTGGCCGAGCTGCGTGGCGACGTAGGCGATGTCGCCACGGGAGGTGGCGGCGGCGAGCGCCTGCTCGAGGACACGGCGGGCGGTGGTGACGTCGCCGCGCAGCTCGTGCACGTAGGCGTAGCGCGTGAAGACCGGCACGCCCGGGCGCCGGGCGTCGGCGGTGTCGGCGGCCTCGGACGCCTCGTCGTACCGGCCGAGTTCGACGAGGGCGTCGATCCGGGAGGACAGGGCGCGCTCGCTGTAGGGGTTCCGCTCCAGGGCCTGGTCCGCGTGGGCCAGGGCGTCGGCGAAGTCGTGCCGGGCGGCGGCGAGCGCGGCCCGGCCGGCGAGGGCCGGGTCGTTTCCGGGCGCCAGCTTCAGCGACCGCGTCAGCGCCCTCTCGGCCTGCGGGTACCGCGAGGGATCGCCCTTGGTCCGCGCCTCCTCGACCTCGGCGAGTCCGAGGGCGGCCCAGGCGGCGTGGTCCTTCGGCCGCGCCCGCAGACGCGCCTGGAGCGACGTGATGCCGGTGCCCGCACTTCCCCCGGCGAGCAGCTCCGGAGCCACGGCCCCGCCCGCGAGGCCGGCCGCCTCATGGCCGTCCCGTCCCGCTCCCACGGCCAGGGCACCCCCGGTCATGACCACGGCCAGCAGAACCACGAACCCGGCGAGCGGCCCCCGCCGCCGACGGCGCCCCGTCGCGGCGACGCGCCCGTCCGCGACGGCTCGGTCGCCGGGCTCGCGGGACACCGGCGGCCGCACCTCCAGGGCACTGCCCTCCGCCTCGCGCTCCCCGGGGGAGCTGGGGGTGCCGTCCTGCGGGCCTTCGGCCTCGCGCTCCGCCGGGGCCGTGGGGGAATCGTCGTGCGGGTGTTCGCGGTGGTGTTCTCTCGGTGGGCCGGCCGGGCCGTGGTCGGGCTCGGCGGGCCGGTTCTCCGAGGGCGTCGCGGGACCGGTGGTGTGCGGTCCGCGGTCAGGTGGGGTGGGGTCGTCGCGCCGGGCCATGCCCTCTCCTTGGTCGCCTGGGTGTTCGGGCCGAACCGCCGGTACGGCCGTGGTCGCGTGGGGTGGCGCGGCCCGCGTCGTGGGGGATGTGCGGAACGCGGGCCGCGCCGGCCGGTGGGGGCGTGGGTCAGTACGGGCGCTGCGAACGGCGGCGCCACCAGGACAGGCCCGTGCCGATCAGCAGAACCCCGGCCGCTCCCGCGGCCGCCGAACCGGCCATCAGTATCGTGTCCCCGGAGGCCCCCGCCGGCCGCAACGCGTCGCCCAGCCCGCTGCGCACGTCCGCGCTCGTGCTCGCGGCGACCCGCCCGCGCGAACCCGACGTCGGCTCGGCCACGTACGGGAACGAGCTCTCGAACTTCCGGTCGTTCGCGTCGACCGCGTCGCCCAGGTCGTTCTTCGCGCCGAGCAGCGCGCCCTCCATCACCTGGAGCGCCGCGTCGATCACGTCGTCGGTGAGCCTGCGGCCGTTCGGGAAGCCCGCGTTGTCGCCGTCGAGGACACCCAGCCGCTTCGGATGCGGGCTCGGCTCGATCGAGGTGTTCAGCCGCAGCTGCTCCGACGGCCTTACGTACGGCGGCTGGTTGAGGTTCTTCACGCCCTTGAGGAACACCTCCACGAGATCGTCGCGCGGCTCGGCGGGCGCCTTGATCTTGTAGATCTGCTCGATGAGTTTCGGCAGTTCGGGATGGGTGACGTTCCGGAGGAACCGCGCGTCGTCGTGGGGCGAGGAGGCGTTGAACCCGTCCTTGTCCTTCTGCGGGTTGACGACCTCGTTGACGAGCGGGTTGCCCAGACGCGAGACCTGCGTGAAGCCGCCGCGGGCGTTCCTGCGCTGCGTGGTCGACCAGATGCCCACGACGGGCTGCCCGGCCGACTCGCGGATCAGGTCGTTCGGCACCTGGAGGGCGATCGTGTTGACGTTGTAGCCCTTGAGGGTGTCGTTGCCGACCTCCGAGAGGTCGCCGCCGTACAGCAGGTCGAAGACGCGCAGGTCCGCGAAGAACGGGTCGTCGGCCTGCCCGGCGAACGTCGCGGCCCCGCTCGCCGTCCGGTGGACGGCCTGCTTCCGCAGCGCGCCGTAGTCCGGCATCGACGCCTTGCCGACGTTCGACGGCGCCACCGGCACACCGTCCGCGAGCCGCGTCGTGGACACCTGCCGCTCGTGGCGCAGCCTGATCAGATCGACGTCGTACGTCTGGGTCACGTTCAGGGTCGGGTCGTCCAGGCTGTGCACCGGACCCGTGTTGTAGAGGAACGTGTTCTTGTCCTTGACGTGCGTTCTGAACGTGAACCGGAAGACCAGGTCGCTGCGCGCGTCACCGTCGTTGTCGATGCGCAGGTCGTACTGGGCGTCGTCCGCGAACGTGTAGAAGTTCGGACCCCCGGCCGGCTCCTCGAACGGTATCCAGTTCGCCACGACGGTCGTGGTGTCGGGCTTGTCCGGGCTGACGAACGCGTACAGGTCCGTGTTGTCGTACTGCGGGGCGCCCGAGACGAGCGGCGCCTCCCGGTGGCTGGAGGCGGCGGCCCGCCCGGGTTCGAGCACGGCCGTGCCGGCGGCCGCGAGCCCCCCGGCGGCCAGCGCGCCGCAGACGAGGGAGGCGAGGCCTCTGCGTCCCTCCCCGGGAGCCGAACGCCCGGGGGTGCCCCCGCCGCGCCTGGAGAGACTGGAGAAAGGTGTCATGCCGATCCGTCCTCAGTGCCGACTTGCCTGTCGTACGGGGATTCGGAGTCCGGGCCGGGACGGATCGGTCCGCCGGCGGATTTCTTTTCCCACCGCTCGACCCGCGTTTTCGGCCCGCGGATCCGTACCTCATCCGAAGGGCGCGCACGCTGCGCGCCCCGCGTGCGTGAGGACGGGCCCACGGCGGCCGGCGGAGAGGGGGCGGCGGGTGGAGGCGGACGAGCTTCTGGTGCTCGTGGCGGGGGGCGACCACAAGGCGTTCGAGGAGCTGTACGGGCTGGTGTCCGGACCCATCTACGGGCTGGTGCGGCGCGTGGTGCGCGACCCGGCCCAGTCCGAGGAGGTCGCCCAGGAGGTGCTGCTCGAACTGTGGCGCTCCGCCCCGAGGTTCGACCCCGGGCGGGGCAGCGCCCTGTCCTGGGTGCTCACCCTCGCCCACCGCCGCGCCGTCGACCGGGTGCGCAGCGTCCGCGCCGCCGGCGAGCGGGAGCGGCGCGAGGCGGTGCGCGCCGCCTCGCCCGCCTTCGACCACGTCGCCGAGGAGGTCGAGGCCGGACTGGAACGCGAGTGGGTACGGCGCTGCCTGGACCGCCTCACCGCCCTGCAACGCCAGTCGGTCACCCTCGCCTACTACGACGGTTACACCTACCGTGAAGTGGCCGAGCGGCTGTCCCTGCCGCTGGGCACGGTCAAGACGCGGATGCGCGACGGGCTCATCCGGCTGCGCGAGTGCCTGGGATGTGCCGCATGAGCCTGCTCGACCGCCTGCTGCGCCGCGAGGACCCGCACTCCCTCGCCGCGCCCTACGCCCTCCACGCCCTGGAGCCCGCCGAACGGGTCCGCTTCGACAAGCACCTGAGGAACTGCTCCGCGTGCGCCGCCCAGGTGCGTGCCCTGTCCGAGGACGCGGTGCGTCTGGCCTGGTCCGCCGCCACCCCGGCGCCCGCCGCGCTGCGCGAGCGGGTGCTGGCCGCGATTCGCGACACCCCTCAGGATCCCGAGCCGGCGCGTGAGCACACGCCCCAACTGCCCCCGCACGTCTGGGGGACCCGGCCGCCGCCCGCGCGCACCCGTGCGCCCCGGCCGCGCCCCCTGTTCGTACCGTTCTCCACCGTGACCGCCGCCGCGGCCCTCGTGGTCGCCGCGCTCTTCGCCGTGCAGGCGAACCGGATCCAGGACGAGCTGGCGGCCCAGCGGGACCGGGCACGTGAGATCGCCCACGTTCTCGCCGCCCCGGACACCCGGGCCGCCACCAGCCGGGACGCGGAGGGCCGCAGTATCGGAGTGATCGCTTCCGCTTCCCGGGAGCGGGCCGTGGTGACCCTGGGCGGGTACGCGGATCCGCCCAGTGGCCGGGTGCGCCAGCTGTGGCTCATGCGCCCCGGCGCGCCACCGCGCTCCCTCGGCCTGTTCGAGGGTGACGCGCCCCTGGTCGTCTCGGGCCTCACCCGGTCGGCGACATCACTCGCCGTGACCGTCGAACCCGACGGGGGGTCACCCGGGCCCACTACACGGCCGATTGTTCAACTCGCCTTGAAAACGGTCGGATTCGGAGAGTAATCGTCAACACCCCTCCGGGGAAGGTGAATCCTGCCACCGCGATACACGAGTGCCCCAACGGGGCGATAGGGTTACTCTGCCCGGGCCGGGTGGACTCGTACGGGTGGGGAGTGACATGGAGCAGATAACAGTGCGCAGCAGGGCCAGGGTCCCTGCGATCACCTGCGGGAGCAGCGCGACCAGCTCGCGTCTCGACCGCCACCTGTCGGTGCTGGCCGGCCCCGCCGTGCCGCAGCGGGAGACGGCCGAGGCGACGTCGCTGATGCGCGAGCTGACCGCACGTGGCCCGCACGACCGCACGGGCAGGCGAGCCAGGGTCCACCGTGTGTCGCTGTTCGCGCCGCTGCGCAGGCTGCGCCGCTCGCTGTTCGGCGCGCGCTGAGTCCCGACCCGCGTCTCCTCGGCCCGTTCACCCGACCCGCGCTCAGGCCACCACGCCGTCCCGGCGCGGCGCCGCGATCCCGCCGTCCGTCATTCCCACGGCACGCAGCGGTGCCCCGGTGTGCTGTCCGAGCGCGGGAACATCCCCCGCGCGAAGTCACCTCCGTCCACCCGCTCGACCTGACGAGCCGAGCCCCGAGATCGGCGAGCTGCCGGGCTGCGTAACGGCGCCGACACGGCCTGCCCGACAGCGGCCACGGTGACGTCCTCCAGAGGGCGGCGGAAGCTGATCCGCGCCCCGGACCACGACCCGCGGCCACCCCTTTGTCACCGGAGCGGATCATCCACCCGGGCGGGAGGATCGCCGCCGGGCGCCCGTCCACATCCGGCGGCGGCCCCTCAGATCAGGGTGAACTGACCCTCGGGGCCTTCCTCGCGGTGGTCGAGGACCGAGGCCGGCCGGCGGGCCGCGTCCGGCACCGGCAGGACCCCCGCGGACCGCAGGCCGGTCGCGGTGATCGCGTCCGCCACCTCCAACGCCTCCCGGCGCGGCCCCAGTTCGGCCAGCAGGGCGAGGACCGTGATCAGCTCAAGGAGCTCGGACGTCCACGCCTGCGGCCAGGCCGCAGGGCGGACGGCCGCCAGCGTGCCGGGTTCGCCCCGCGCGGTCCGCGCGGCGAACCACTGCTCCAGGACCCGCACCGAGCCGGTCTCGAAGTCCCAGGCCTGCGGCGGGACCGGGGAGACACGGCCCTCGTCGAGGTGCAGGGTCTCCTCGTCGCGGTCGTAGCGCAGGGTCAGCGGGCGTGCGGGCAGCGGGGCGCGGACGTAGGGGCGGCGGCCGCCGGGGAGCTTGGGGCGCTCGCCGTCGCGGCGCATCAGCCACAGCGCCCGGCGGCCCAGTTCCACTCCGGCCGCCCAGACTCCGGCGTCCCCGGTGAGCGGGACCACCGGGCCGTCCGGACCGGGGCGCGCCGCCGCGAGCGTCCAGGCGAGGACGTCCTCGGGGGCGGGGCGGTGCCCGAGGCGGGCGGCCAGGTGGTCCAGCAGGCCGGGCGCCAGGTTCGGCTCCGCCGCCCCCGGACGGCGGTACAGGGGCCGGATGCGTCCCGGACGCAGGACGGGCAGCAGGGACGTCGCCAGTAGGGGCGGTCCGGCGCCGGGCGCGGCGGCCGTCTCCGCCACGAAGACCTGCCGCGCGTCCGCCACCCGCCACAACTCGGGGCGGGCCGCGTCGATCAGACGGTGGTCGGGAATCAGCCACTGCTCGTCGAACGGCGCCACGAGCACACGCACCGGCTCCGGGCAGGGGCCCGAGGCGCGGATCAGTCTCCCGGTGCCGCCGGTCCGGCCCGGCAGCTGCCCGACGGCCGTGTAGGGCGTGCGCGAGCGCGTCGGCTCGAACAGGGCCTCCCGGTCGGGGCCCTCGGCCTTCAGCAGGGCCTCCCAGCGGGCCCTGAGACAGCCCGCGTCGGGAGCCACCGGCCACCCCCGGCCCAGCCGCGGCGGTGCGACGGACCACGGCATGAGGTCGGCCAGCGGCGGAGCGTCGTCGTGCGTCACGCCGGGCATCGTACGACCTGACCCGGACGGCCGGGTCAGGTGGCGTCGAGGGTGACCGTGAAGGAGAAACGGTCCCCCCGGTAGTGGATCACCGCCACGTCCAGCGGCCGCCCCGCCGCGTCGTAGGTGATCCCCGTGTAGTGCAGGATCGGGCTGAGCAGCGGGACCTGCAGCAGCCGCGCCGTCTCCGGATCGGCCAGCCGGGCCTGGACGGTGTCCGTGATCCGGCTGATGTCCGCGCCCACCACGTCCCGCAGCACCTTGGTCATCGGCCAGCGCACCAGATCCTCCGGCGTCATCCGGCGGGCCAGCTCCGGACGGACGTAGTTGCGGGCGTGGTTGGTCGGCTCACCGGTCTTCTCGTCGCCGCGCAGCCGGTGGTACGTCGCCACCTCGCCCAGATCCGGGAAGAACTCGGCCAGTTCGGCGGGCACCGTCTCCGTACCGTGGGCCAGCAGCTCGGTGGTCATACCGGACTGCTGGGCCACGATGGCGTCCACCGAGCCCAGCAGCCGCACCGGGGCACCCCGCCGGGCACCGGGCTCGATGAACGTGCCGCGCCGCCGGTGCCGGGTGATCAGCCCCTCGTCCTCCAGCTCCTTCAGCGCCTGCCGCATGGTCAGCACGCTCACGCCGTAGTGCCCCGCCAGTTGCTCCTCGGTGGGCAGGCGCAGCGGGTCCTGGGGCGAGCGGCCGAGGATCGAGGCGCGCAGCGACTGCGACACCTGGTACCACAGCGGCAACTTGCGGTTCAGGACGATCGAATCCGGGGCGAAGGAGGTCACGGTTCATCCGTACCGGTAGGGAATCGATCAGGGCAAGGGGCGGAAGTGACGCTCCAGCCCCTGCCAGACGTCGTCGTACCGTCGCTGAAGGTGCTCCGCTCCGGCAGCGTGCGGCGTGAGCGTCAGCGGCCAGCGCGTCTCGAACATGAACGCCAGCCCGTCGTCCACCTTGTGCGGCTTCAACTCCGCCGCGCTCGCCCTGTCGAAGGTCTCCCGGTCCGGACCGTGCGCCGACATCATGTTGTGCAGCGAGCCGCCGCCCGGCACGAAGCCCTCCGCCTTGGCGTCGTAGGCGCCCTCGATCAGGCCCATGTACTCGCTCATCACGTTCCGGTGGAAGTACGGCGGCCGGAAGGTGTCCTCGCCGACCAGCCAGCGCGGCGCGAAGACGACGAAGTCCACGCCGGCCAGGCCCGGGGTGTCGGAGGGCGAGGTCAGCACCGTGAAGATCGACGGGTCCGGGTGGTCGTACGAGATCGTGCCGATCACGTTGAAGCGGCGCAGGTCGTAGACGTACGGCACGAGATTGCCGTGCCAGGCCACCACGTCGAGCGGGGAGTGGTCGTAGGTGGCGGTCCACAGGTTGCCGCAGAACTTGTTCACCACCTCCACCGGGCCCTCGGTGTCCTCGTAGGCGGCGACCGGAGCGCGGAAGTCGCGGGCGTTGGCGAGGCCGTTGGCGCCGATGGGGCCGAGGTCGGGGAGGCGGAAGGGGGCGCCGTAGTTCTCGCAGACGTAGCCGCGGGCGGTGGCGTCGAGAAGCTCCACGCGGAAGCGCACCCCGCGCGGGATGAGCGCCACGTCGCCCGGCTCCGCGTGCAGCAGCCCGAACTCGGTGCGCAGCAGCAGCCCGCCGCGCTCCGGCACGATCAGCAGCTCGCCGTCCGCGTCGCTGAAGACGCGCTCCATCGAGGAGTCGGCGTGGTAGAGGTGCACGGCCACGCCCGTGCGCTGGGTGGCGTCGCCGTTGCCGCCCAGCGTCCACAGTCCGGCGAGGAAGTCCGTGCCGCGGGCGGGCTCCGGCAGCGGGTTCCAGCGCAGCCGGTTCGGGTCGGGCACCGTCTCGGTGAACGGCGCCGTGCGGATCGTGCCGTTGCCGGTCCGGGTGAACGCCGGGTGCGCGGCCGACGGGCGGATCCGGTACAGCCACGAGCGGCGGTTGTGGGCCCGCGGCTCGGTGAACGCCGTACCGCTGAGCTGCTCCGCGTACAGCCCGAGCGGGGCGCGCTGCGGGGAGTTGCGGCCCTCGGGCAGCGCGCCCGGAACCGCCGCGGAACCGTGCTCGTTGCCGAACCCGGAGAGGTAGGTCAGTTTCTCGGCGGTCTTGCGTGCGTCCCCGCTCATGATCGCTCCCTTGCAACCTGATTCCTATGGAACACCGTAGGATTGGGCTTTCCGGGGCGCAAGACCCCCTACTCCGGGCGGAGGGCAGAACCCGACCTCAGGGGGATCCGGTGGGTCCGGCCGCTGCTCTAGGCTCCCCAGTCATGTCGTCGTGGACGCGGGGATCACTCGCTGCGCTCGCGGTCTGTGCCCTGCTCCTCGCCGGGCCGGCGGGCTGTGGACCGGAGGGCGCGCACGGGCCCGTGGACGGGAAGCCGCCCGAGCCCGTGGGCAAGCTCCTCGACCACACCGACGAGGAGGGCCGGCGCTACCGCGAGGTGGACCGGAAGAGCGCCCCCGAGGTCCGTGTCGAGGTGCGGCCGGACACCGACGGCGACTGGGACGTACGGCTGGCCGTGCGCCGCTTCCGCTTCTCCCCGGACGGCACGGCCCGGGCGACGGCCGGGCGCGGCCTCGCCCAACTGCTGGTGGACGGCCGGCTCGTCGTCCGTCTGCGCGCCCCGGAGTACCGCCTCTCCGGCCGGTTCGTCCCCCACGGCACCCATCACGTCACCGTCCGCCTCTACGCCGACGACGGCACGGTCTGGGCGGTCGGGGGCCGTCCGGTCCAGAGCACGGCCGACATCACGGCCGCGCCCCCGGAAGCGGCGGAAGCGCCGGAGCCGCCGGAGCCGTCCCGGTCCGTGTCTCCGAAGGCACCCGCCCCGGCCGCGTCCCCGAAGCCGTAGCGGGGTCGCGGTCCGGCCCGCCGGGGGCGCGCTTCACCCGCTCGTCGGGGGAGGGCATGATGAAGCCGTGTCCCACCCGACCCCGCTTCGCCGTGCGCCCGTGCAGCGGCGCAGTGCCGAACGGCTGACCAGGATCCTCGACGCCTGCGCCGATCTCCTCGACGAGGTCGGCTACGACGCGCTGACCACGCGTGCCGTCGCGGAGCGCGCCGGTGTGCCCATCGGCTCGGTCTACCGGTTCTTCGGCAACAAGCGCGCGATGGCGGACGCGCTCGCCCAGCGCAACCTCGACCGGTACACCGAGCGCGTCGCGGAGCGGCTGAAGGAGGCGAAACAGGAGGGGGAGGCGGGGAAGGCGGGGAGCGGCGGATGGCGTGCCGCCATGGACGCCGTCCTGGACGAGTACCTGGCCATGAAGCGGACCGCCCCCGGGTTCTCCCTCGTCGACTTCGGCAACCAGATCCCCGTCGGCGCGCGCTACGCCGAACCCAACCACCGCGTCGCCGACCGGCTCACGGATCTCCTGTCCGGCTATCTGCGCCGCCCGCCCGACGACGACCTGCGGCGCACCTTCCTGATCGCCGTCGAGACCGCCGACACCCTGGTCCAACTCGCCTTCCGCGTCGACGCGCAGGGCGACGAGCGGATCATCGGGGAGATGCGGCGGATGCTGCGTGCCTACCTGGCGCGGGTGCTGGACTGAGGTCGGTTTCCCGTTGCCGTGAGGTCCCGGCGGGGAGGGGCGGGAAACGGTTGCGCCGGGCGGGGGAAAGCTGACGGCGCGTCGGGTGCCGGTCGCTTCGCGACGCGAACGCATGTGAAAGACAGTCAGATGAAAGAGCGATTTGTATGAAAATCGTCTGACTCGGAGGAACACGCATGTCCACCCTGACAAACCCACGCACCTTCGGCTCCCGCGTCGGCGCCGTCGCCCTGACGGCCCTGACCGCGGCCGGTGCCACGTGGCTGGCGGCACCGTCCGCCATGGCCCAGGGGGAAGCCGGCGACATCAAGATCCATCGGGTGGGCGTGCCCTTCGGAGTCTCGAAGGACGACCCCGTGGTATGCCGGTTCTACCTGGACGCCGCCAACTTCGACGTCCTGCCCAGCATCGGCTACAGCATCCAGCCGCAGCCACCGCTGCCCAACAGCGCCACCGTCACCGGCACCATCGCCCTGGGCGCCGGCGCGGGCCACACCGACCCGCTGGGGCTCGCCGACGGGCAGTACAAGATCACCTGGACCGTCGCCGGCACTCCCAAGGAGAAGATCTTCCGCGTCAACTGCCGCGGGGACCACGGCTGGCACGCGGGGGCGCATGGTCCCGGCGGCCGGATCGAGGACCCGGGCCGCAACGAGGGCGTGGGCTACGGCCGCGGCGACCACGGCGGTCCGCTGGGCGGCGTCCACGCGGGCGGCGGTGGTCTCGCCTCGTCGGTCGCGGCCTTCTCGCCGGTGACCGGGGCGGCGGCCGTGGGTCTGGTCGTGGTCAGCGGGGTCGTGTACACGCGGCTGGCCCGCCGGCGCCTGCATGGCGCCGCGTAGGCGCAGACGCAGGCCCTGGTACCGGACCCGCGCCTACCGCCTGGCCAGGACGACCGTGCTCGCGGTCGTCCTGGTCACGGCCGGGAACCGGTGCGGTGGGCAGCACGACGGCACCGCGCCGGAGCGAGCCGCCGGGCCGGGCGCCGTGGCCCCGGCCCACCCGGATCCCTCCGGTGCGGGGGGCGACGGGGAGGACGGCGGCAGGGCGGACGGCCGCGCCCCGGCACGCGGCGATTCCGGCACGGACGGTTCGAACGGCGACGGCCCGGACCGCGGCGGGTCTCCCTCGCCACGTCCCGGATCCTCCTCGCGCCCGCCCGCGCCGCTGCCCCGGTCCCGTGCGACCACCCTGCGCATCCCCTCCCTCGGCGTCGACGCGCCCATCATCGGGGTCGGCCTCGACGGCGACCGGGAGCTCCAGACACCACCGGTCGACAAGCCCAAGCTCGTCGGCTGGTACGACGGCGGCCCCACGCCCGGGGAGCCCGGCACGGCGGTCGCGGTCGGGCACCGCGACACCAGGACCGGCGCCGCCGTCTTCGCCGGGCTCGGCCGGCTCGGGCCGGGCCACCGCATCGAGGTCCGGCGCGAGGACGGCCGCACCGCCGTCTACACCGTCGACAAGGTACGGGTCTTCGACAAGGACCGCTTCCCGGACAAGGAGGTGTACGGCACTTCCCGCCGCTCCGAACTCCGCGTGATCACCTGCGGCGGCCTCTACACCCACAGAGCCGGCTACTCCAGCAACGTCGTCGTCTTCGCCCACCTGACCTCGACGACCTGACACCGGGAGGCGCGGCGGGCGGGTGGCCCACGGCCGGCCGCCCGCCCTGAACATGATCGTCCGCTTTCTCGCCCGGCGGACGGTGGCGTCCGATCCTGCCCGGTCTCTTCCCCCCGGCGCGCACATTCCGTTAACTTCCGTGACTCATACGCCCCGTACGACCCGCACGAGGCGTTCGACCCGCGGAGCCTCAGTGCTCTGGTGAGTCCCGGGGGAATGCCTCATGACACGCGCCATCTCTCTGCACGACGTGAGCAAGACCTACGCCAAGGGCGTCCGCGTGGTGGACCGCCTCTCGCTCGACATCGCGCCCGGCGAGTTCCTCGTGCTGCTCGGGCCCTCCGGCTGCGGGAAGTCCACCGTGCTCAGGATGATCGCCGGGCTGGAGGAGATCACCGAGGGGCAGTTGCTGCTCGACGGCGAGTACGGCAACGATCTGCCGCCCTCCGGCCGGGACATGGCGATGGTCTTCCAGAACTTCGCGCTCTACCCGAACATGACCAGCCGCGACAACATCGGCTTCCCGCTGCGCATCGAGTCGCCCGGCGCGGACCCCGCCGGGCGCGTCGACGCCACCGCCCGGATGCTGGGCATCGAGGACCTCCTCGACCGCTTCCCCAGCCAGCTCTCCGGCGGCGAACGCCAGCGCGTCGCCATGGGCCGCGCGATCTCCCGGCACCCCTCCGCCTTCCTGATGGACGAGCCGCTGTCCAACCTCGACGCCAAGCTCCGCAACCATCTGCGCGCCGAAATATCGAAACTGACCCGGGAGCTGGGCGTCACCACGGTCTACGTCACCCATGACCAGTCCGAGGCCATGTCCCTGGGCGACCGGGTCGCCGTCCTGCGCGGCGGCGTCCTCCAGCAGGTGGACACCCCCCGCGCGGTGTACGCCCTGCCCCGCAACGTCTTCGTGGCCGCCTTCATCGGCACCCCGCGCATCAACCTGCTGCGCGGCCTGGTCCGCGCCCCGCTCGACGGCGCCATGACCATCAGCCTGGGAAAGCAGTTCCTGCGCCTGCCCGAACCCCTTTCCCTGGACCACCAGTTGCTGCGCGTGCAGCAGGGCCGCGAAGTGATCGTGGGGCTGCGCTCGGAGGCCGTTCGGATCGCCCCCAGGTTCTCGGCCTCGTCCCGGCGCACGGGAGCACCCGCGCCCGTCGCCCGGCCCGGGGAGGTGACGATCACCGGGCTGGTGGAGCACATGGAGTTCCAGGGCCACGAGGTCCTCGTCCACTTCAACACCGGCTCCCGCCCCGCCGTCGTGCCCGATCTGGAGGCCCCGCGTCCCACCCGGCGCCCGACCCGGCGGCGCCGGCGCGAGGGCACGGTCCTGAACCGGCTGCGCGACCGGGCGGGCGCCCTGCGCGCGGGACCCGTGGTGGTGCTGGAGCACCCCGCCGGACCCGCGCCGGACCCGGTCGCCGCGCCGGAGCCCCGCCTGCCCGGCGACCTGGTCGTGCGGACCACGCCGGACATCGAACTGAGGCACGGGATGCAGGTGCCGCTCCTGGTCGACCTCGCCCGCCTGTTCGTCTTCGACCAGCGCGGCGAGCGCATCTGCCCGGCCCCGGACCGGCTGCCCGACCTGGAGGAGTGAAGGGGGCCCCGGCAGGACGAGGGGCGCGCGGCCGAGGGAAGGCTACCGGCGCTAGTTTATGGGCTGTCAGTAGCTTGTTCCCGCGGATGCTTGTTCACGCGGACGAGACCGGCGACGGCCCCCGCCCCGGAGGAGCACGATGAAGGCACACGACGGCATGTACATCGACGGCGCCTGGCGTCCCGCCGCGGGCCGGGACGTCATCGAGGTGGTGAACCCGGCCGACGAGCGGGTGATCGGCACCGTGCCCGCGGGCACCGCCGAGGACGTCGACGCGGCCGTACGCGCGGCCCGCGCCGCCCTGCCCGGCTGGTCCGCGACTCCGCCCGCCGAGCGGGCCGCCCGCCTGGCCGCGCTGCGGGACGCGCTGGCGGCCCGCGAGGAGGAGATCGCCGAGACCGTCACCGCCGAACTCGGTTCGCCGCTCGCCTTCTCCCGGACGGTCCACGCGGGCATGCCGATCGCGGTCGCCGGCTTCTACGCCGGCCTCGCGGCGACGTACGCCTTCGAGGAGAAGGTCGGCAACTCCACCGTGTACCACGAGCCGGTCGGCGTGGTCGGCGCGATCACCCCCTGGAACTACCCCCTGCACCAGATCGTCGCCAAGGCCGCCCCCGCGCTGGCCGCGGGCTGCACCGTCGTCCTCAAGCCCGCCGAGGACACCCCGCTCACCGCCCGGCTGTTCGCCGGGGCGGTCGACGAGGCCGGGCTGCCGGCGGGCGTGTTCAACCTGGTCACCGGCGTCGGCCCGGTCGCGGGACAGGCGCTCGCCGAGCACCCGGACGTGGACCTGGTCTCCTTCACCGGATCCACGGCCGTCGGCAGGCGGATCGGCGCGATCGCGGGCGCCGCCGTCAAGAAGGTCGCCCTGGAACTGGGCGGCAAGTCCGCCAACGTCATCCTGCCCGGCGCCGACCTGGCCAGGGCGGTGAACGTCGGCGTCGCCAACGTCATGTCCAACTCCGGCCAGACGTGCAGCGCCTGGACCCGCATGCTGGTCCACCGCGACCAGTACGACGAGGCGGTCGCCCTGGCCGCGACGGCCGCCGCCAAGTACGGCGAGCGCATCGGTCCCGTGGTGAACGCCAAGCAGCGTGCGCGGGTGCGCGATTACATCGAGAAGGGCGTCGCCGAGGGCGCCCGCCTCGTCGCGGGCGGCCCCGGATCCCCGCGCGAACGGGGCTACTTCGTCAGCCCCACCGTCCTGGCCGACGTCACCCCCGAGATGACCGTCGCCCAGGAGGAGATCTTCGGCCCGGTCCTCTCCATCCTCCGCTACGACGACGAGGAGGACGCCCTGCGCATCGCCAACGGCACGGTCTACGGCCTCGCCGGCGCCGTCTGGGCGGGCGACGAGGCGGAGGCGGTGGCCTTCGCCCGCCGGCTGGACACCGGCCAGGTCGACATCAACGGCGGCCGCTTCAACCCCCTCGCCCCCTTCGGCGGTTACAAGCAGTCCGGCGTGGGCCGCGAACTCGGCACGCACGGCCTCACCGAATACCTCCAGACCAAGTCCCTCCAGTTCTAAGGGAGTCACGTCTCATGGCCGTACGTGCCGCCGTCCTGCCCGCTGTCGGCTCGCCGTTGGAGATCACCGGGATCGAGTTGCCGGAGCCGGGGCCCGGACGGGTTCGTGTCCGGCTCGCCGCCGCCGGGGTCTGCCACTCCGATCTGTCCCTGACGAACGGCACCCTGCGGGTGCCGGTGCCCGCCGTTCTCGGTCATGAGGGCGCCGGGACCGTCGTCGCGGTCGGCGAGGGCGTCACCCGGGTCGCGCCGGGGGACACGGTGGTGCTCAACTGGGCGCCGTCCTGCGGGAACTGCCACGCCTGCTCGCTCGGCGAGGTCTGGCTGTGCGCCAACGCGATGAACGGCGCCGCCGACGTCCACGCCCGCACCGCCGACGGCACCGCACTGCACCCCGGCCTGAACGTCGCCGCCTTCGCCGAGGAGACGGTGGTCGCCGCCTCCTGCGTGCTGCCCCTCCCGGACGGCGTCCCGGTCATCGACGCCGCGCTCCTCGGCTGCGCCGTCCTCACCGGCTACGGCGCCGTCCACCACGCGGCGAAGGTGCGTCCCGGTGAGACGGTCGCGGTGTTCGGCGTCGGCGGAGTGGGCCTCGCCACCCTCCAGGCCGCCCGGATCGCCGGCGCCGGGAGGATCGTCGCCGTGGACGTCTCCCCGGAGAAGGAGGAACTCGCCCGCCGGGCGGGTGCCACCGACTTCCTCCCGGCCACCGGCGACACCCCCCGCGAGATCCGCGCCCTCACCGGGAAACAGGGGGTCGACGCCGCTGTGGAGTGCGTGGGCCGCGCGGTCACCATCCGCGCCGCCTGGGAGTCCACCCGCCGCGGCGGCCGCACGACGGTCGTCGGCATCGGCGGCAAGGACGAGCAGGTCACCTTCAACGCCCTGGAAATCTTCCACTGGGGCCGTACCCTGACCGGCTGCGTCTACGGCAACTCGGATCCGGCCAGGGACCTGCCCGTGCTCGCCGGACACGTCCGCACCGGCCGGCTCGACCTGGCCGCCCTGGTCACCGACCGGATCTCCCTGGACGACATCCCGGCCGCCTTCGAGAACATGCTGGCCGGCAAGGGCGGCCGGGCGCTGGTGGTGTTCTGAGGCCCGCCGCTCGTCCCGGGGTCAGGACACGCGTTCCGGCCGGGGCTCCTCGCGCGCCGTCCGGGAGGTCCGGCGGTGCGGACGGGAGCGGGAGACCGCCACTCCGGCCAGGCACAGGGCCCCGCCCGCCAGGGTCACCGGACCCGGCACCTCACCCAGCGCCAGCCACGACATCAGCACGACCAGGGCCGGGACGGCGTACGTCGTCGCGCCCATCCGGCTCGCGGTCGTGCGGGACAGCGCGTAGGCCCAGGTCGTGAACGCGAGCGCGGTCGGGAACACGCCCAGATAGACCATGTTGAGCGTGGCCGGCAGCGGGGCGCGGGCGGACTCGTGGAGGAGTTGGCCGCTGAACGGGAGGCAGACGACCGCGCCGACCAGGCACCCGAACGTCGTCACCTGCAACACGCTCGCCCGGCCCAGCGCCGGCTTCTGGGCGACGACCCCGGAGGCGTACGCGACCGCCGCCAGCAGGCACAGCACCACGCCCAGCACCGAGGATCCGCCCCCGCCCGACATCGACAGGCCCACGGTCACCGCCCCCGCGAACGACACCGCCATGCCCGCCAGCAGCCGCGGCGGCATCGGATCCCCCAGCAGCCGTGCCCCGAGCAGCGCGATCAGCAGCGGGCCGACATTGACCACCAGCGCCGCGGTCCCGGCGTCCACCTGCTGCTCGCCCCAGTTCAGGGCCACCATGTAGAAGCCGAACCACAGCAGCCCGGATATCGCGATCCCGCGCCACGCGGCCCGCGGCGGCCACCCCTCCCGCCGCACCAGGCAGATCGCGCCCAGCGTCAGGGCTCCGGCCAGCAGCCGCCCGAGGGCCAGCGCGCCCGGCGAGTACGCGGCACCCGCGCTGCGGATCGAGACGAAGGCGGAGGCCCACAGCACCACGGTGACCGTGGCGGCCGCGGCGGCCAGGCGGGACGGGGAGACGTTCATCATGCTTCCTGAGGTTAGGTGGGCAGGGGCGGGCGGGGCTCGCGGATTTCGGACGGCCAGTACCGGCCGGCGGCGCGCTCAGCGCAGCGCCGCCGTCTCGATCCCCAGCAGGCCGGACAGGGCGCGCTCGCCGGCCGGGGTGACCTTGACGGCGCGCTCCGAGCCGATGCGCACGCACCAGCCCGCGTCGAAGGCGTGCCGGCACAGGGCCGCGCCGGCGGCCCCCGCGAGATGGGGGCGCCGTTCCGTCCAGTCGAGGCAGGCCCGGACCAGCGGGCGCCGCCCCGCGCGGTCCAGGCCGATGCCCGTCGTGCCGAACCAGGCCAGCCCGGCGTCCGTGAGCGCGAAGCCGAGGTCCTGGCGCAGCAGTCCGCGCGCGGTGAGCGCGTCGGTGAGCGCGATGCCGAGCCGCCCGGCGAGATGGTCGTAGCAGGTGCGCCCGCGGGCCATCGCCGAGCCGGCGCTCGACTCCCGCAGTGTGCGCGGCCGGCGCGCGGCCCGCGGGGCGGCCTGGGCGGCCAGGTCCTCCACGAGCTGGGCGACCCGCGCGTCGGCCAGGCGCACGTACCGGTGCCGGCCCTGCCGCTCCTCGGTGAGCAGCCCGCCCGCGACGAGCTTGCCCAGGTGCTCGCTGAGCGTGGACGCGGCGACGCCCGCGTGCCGGGCCAGTTCGCCGGCCGTCCACGCCCGCCCGTCGAGCAGCGCCAGCAGGCACGCGGCCCGCGTCTCGTCGGCGATGAGCCCGGCGAGCGCGGCCAGCGGTGGTGCCACGGGTTCCTGGCGCCGGGTCCGTATCCGTTCTCCGGTGCTCATGAAGCCAGCATGGGACACGGACGCTTCGGCGCGCGCCGAAGCGTGCTCACGTGCTCCGCCCCACCTGCTCGTACTGCCGCGCCAGCCCGTCCAGCAGCGCCGCGAGGCCGGTCTCGAAGGCCCGTTCGTCGATCTTCTCCTGCTGCTCGGCCAGCAGATGGGCCTGCCCGAGACGCGGATAGTCGGCCGGGTCGTAGGCCCCGGCGTCGTCCACGAAGCCCCCGGCGAAGGAGCCGAGCGCGGAGCCCATGATGAAGTACCGCATCAGCGCGCCGATGGAGGTCGCCTGCGCCGGTGGCCAGCCCGCGTCGACCATCGCGCCGTAGACCGCGTCGGCCAGCCGCAGCGCGGCGGGACGGCGGCCGGGGCCGCGGGCGAGGACCGGAACGATGTTCGGGTGGTCGCGCAGGGCGGCCCGGTAGGACACGGCCCAGTCGTGCAGCGCGGTCCGCCAGTCCCGGCCGTCCTCGAACATCGACAGGTCCACCTGGGCGCTCACCGAGTCCGCGACCGCCTCCAGGATCTCGTCCTTGGTCCGGAAGTGGTTGTAGAGAGAGGGCCCGCTCACCCCCAGCTCGGCGGCGAGCCGGCGGGTGGAGACGGCCGCCAGGCCCTCCGCGTCCACGAGCTCCCGCGCCGTCGCGACGATGCGGCCGGTGCTGAGGAGCGGGGTGCGGGGTCGGGCCATGGCGGACATCGTAGAGCCGCGGGATCGAACAGGCGGCGCCCGCGCGGGCGGGCGTTCCGGGCCCCGGCCCCGGCAGCCGGAATTCTGAGTACGCGAGCTGAGTATCCCGGCGGATGCGGCGGCGGGCCCGCGGGCCGACGCTGGTCGCCATGAGTGACACACCGGTCAAGCAGCAGAGCACCGCCGCCTTCTACGGCCAGGCGGTCGCCTCCTTCGGCATCGCCATGGCGGCCACCGCCATCGGCATCTTCAGGCTGAACGCCGACGCCTGGGTGCGCGCCTTCCTCGCCATCGCCGTCCTGTACCTTGTCACCTCCGCGTTCACGCTCGCCAAGGTGGTCAGGGACCGCCAGGAGGCCGGCCGGATCGTCAGCCGGGTCGACCAGGCACGGCTGGAGAAGCTGCTCTCCGAACACGATCCCTTCGAGAAGCTGTGAGACCGCGGTCCGCCCCACACCGTCGGCCCGCAGGCTAAGCGAGCGCTCACCCTCGGCGGTATGGTGGACCCCCTGACGCGAAAGAGGGGCGAGCGATGACTACGGCGGAGGAGACGGCCGGCGGTGACCCGCAGCCGTGGGGCGAGGTCACCCCCGACGCGGCCCGGCGGCTGCTCGTGGCCGCCGTGGAGGCCTTCGCCGAACGGGGCTACCACGCGACGACGACCCGCGACATCGCGGGCCGGGCCGGAATGAGCCCGGCCGCCCTCTACATCCACTACCGGACCAAGGAAGAACTGCTCCACCGCATCAGCCGGATCGGCCACGAGAAGGCGCTGGAGATCCTGCGCACCGCCGCCCGGCGCGAGGGCGGCGCGACCGAGCGGCTCGCCGACGCCGTCAGCTCCTTCGTGCGCTGGCACGCGGGCGGGCGCACCACCGCCCGGGTCGTGCAGTACGAACTGGACTCGCTCGGTCCGGACGCCCGCGCGGAGATCCTCGCACTGCGCCGCCAGGTCGACGCCGAGGTGCGCGGGATCATCGAGGACGGCGTCGCCTCGGGCGAGTTCGACGTGCCGGACGTGCGCGGCACCACGCTTGCCGTGCTCTCCCTGTGCATCGACGTCGCCCGCTGGTTCAACCTCGACGGCCCCCGTACCCCCGAGGAGGTCGGCGCGCTGTACGCCGACCTCGTGCTGCGGATGGTCGGGGCCGGCGGGCGCCCACCCGAGAGGCCCTAGAAGTAGTACCGCACCACCGACTCCGCCACGCACACCGGCTTGTCGCCGCCCTCGCGCTCCACGGTGAAGGCGACGGTCACCTGCACCCCGCCCGGCACGTCGTCCACGCCGGTGATCACGGCGGTGGACCGCAGCCGTGAGCCGACCGGGACGGGGGCGGGGAAGCGGACCTTGTTGGTGCCGTAGTTGACGCCCATCCGCACGCCCTCGACCGCGATCAGCCGCGGCCCGAAGAGCGGGAGCAGCGACAGGGTCAGATAGCCGTGGGCGATGGTCGTGCCGAAGGGGCCCGCGGCGGCCTTCTCCGGGTCCACGTGGATCCACTGGTGGTCGCCGGTCGCGTCGGCGAACAGGTCGATCCGCTTCTGGTCGATCTCCAGCCAGTCGGTGTACCCCAGCCGCTCGCCCACCGCCGCCCTGAGTTCGTCGGGGGACGTGAAGATCCTCGGCTCCGCCATGTGTCCGGCCTCCCGCCTCGCGGTCGAAGTCTAAGCAACTGCTTAGCATGGCCGGGTCCGGGGCCCCTGTCAACGGACCGGGCGGGTGACGCGGTGGGTAGGCTCTGAGGGGTGCCCCAGATCCCCGAGAAGATCCACGAGCTGACCGTCGGCCAGCTGTCGGCCCGCAGCGGCGCCGCCGTCTCCGCCCTGCACTTCTACGAGTCCAAGGGTCTGATCAGCAGCCGCCGCACATCGGGCAACCAGCGCCGCTACTCCCGCGACGCGCTGCGCCGGGTCGCCTTCGTCCGGGCGGCGCAGCGCGTGGGCATCCCGCTCGCCACGATCCGTGAGGCGCTCGCCCGGCTCCCCGAGGAGCGCACTCCCACCCGGGAGGACTGGGCCCGCCTCTCCGAGGCCTGGCGCTCCGAACTCGACGAGCGCATCAGGCAGCTCAACCGCCTGCGCGACCACCTCACCGACTGCATCGGCTGCGGCTGCCTGTCCCTGGACACCTGCGTGCTGTCCAACCCGGACGACGTCTTCGGCGAACGTCTGACGGGCTCGCGCCTGATGGCGGAGCGGGGGAGCGGCGCCGGCCGCGCGTAGTCCCCCCGAGGCCGGCGGCAGCGCATCCTGGCGGAACCGGCCGCCGCCGCGCCGCACCCCCCCGCACCCCCCCGGACCGCCCCGCGAGGCGCGCCGGTCCGTCCCGTGCCCACGGGCACCGGCGGTCCCCGGCCGCCGGGCGGACTCCGAGGCGCCCCGTCATCCGTCCGGCAGGACCGGCGCACCTCACCTCAAGGGCCTGCCGTCGTGGTCAGGCGGACATCAGCAGCCGCCCCCGCCTGGCGTACGCCAGGGCCTCCGGCGTGAGAACGGGCAGCGGGACCAGGATCCCGCAGTCCGCGCAGACCGGGCCGGACGACGGCTCGTGATCCAGGTCGTACGTCCAGGCCAGCCGCTCGCCGCCGCACACCGGGCACGCCGCGCCCGGTTCGCGCTCCAGCGCGGCGATCAGCCGGCTCAGCACCTCGGCCAGCGGTTCCCTCGGGTGCACCCGGGGGTCGTCGCACCAGGCGACCCCGAAGCCGCCCCAGGTCATCCGGTGCCAGTCGTCCACGCTGCCCGGCCTGCGCAGCCCGTCGTGCTTCTCCTGCTTACGGCGCCTGGCGAACCCGGCCTCGTAGTCGAGCCACACCGAACGCGCTTCTTCCAGTTCGTCCAGTGCGGCCACGAGCCGCACCGGATCGGGGGACCTGTCCTCGGGACCGAACCCGGCCCGGGAGCACAGATGGTCCCAGGTCGCCCTGTGCCCATAGGGAGCGAACCGCTCGAGGCACTTGCGCAGCGAGTAACGCCGCAGCGCCAGATCGCACCGCGGGTCCCTCACCTGTCTCGCCAGACTCCGGAAACCGGCCATCGCCCTGCACCTCCGTCACACCTGCATCCGCACTTCGGTCACTGCGGCGTCGTCGTACGGAGCCGTCGTGACGGCTCCGCCGGATAGACGTGCCGACATCCGATCCGGCTCCATCCGTTTTCCGATGCCCGCCATAACGCCGCCCTGGTTGACCCTCACGAGGTGCCCCCAAAAAGTGACGCATGTTCATCTTCCCCCTGAGGGATACCGGCGGTAACGTCCCGGCACCACCCCCGTCGGGAGGAGCTGCCATGCACCGGCGCACCCCACATTTCGCGCTTGACAGACTGAGAACTCCCCGCAGATTCCCCGGGTTCCTGAAGACCGCATCGGTATGCGTCCTCATTGCCGGTCTTTTGTCACCCTTTTCCCAAGCGGCCGCGGCCGCGACTCCGGCCGGCGGCGCCGCCGGGGCGTCCGCCGCGGCCTCGAACGACTACTGCGGCGGCCAGTGCTCCGACATCCTGCCGCCCGGCGAGAACGGCAACGCCACCCTCGCCCAGATCCTCCTCAACCAGGCCTTCGGTACCCAGCCGAGCCACGCCGAGGACCAGCTCGGCCCGTACGCCAACCTGGCCACGGGCTACCCGGCGCTCACCGACGCGAAGATCAACTCCTTCTTCAACGACGCCTCGTTCGGCGTCCCCTCCGGGCAGGTCGCCTCCACCGAGAAGCCCGCGGGCCGCGGTGACGTGACGATCGTCCGCGACAAGAAGACCGGTGTGCCGCACATCACGGGCACCACCCGCTACGGCACCGAGTTCGGCGCCGGGTACGCCGCCGCCCAGGACCGGCTGTGGCTCATGGACGTCTTCCGGCACGTCGGCCGCGGGCAGCTGACCTCCTTCGCCGGCGGCGCGGCCGCCAACCAGGGCCTGGAGCAGGAGTTCTGGCGCAACGCCCCGTACACCGAGGCCGACCTCCAGGCACAGATCGACCGCGCCGTGGCCGGGAACGGCGCCCGCGGGCAGCAGGCCCTCGCCGACGTGAACGCCTACCTCGACGGCATCAACGCCTACATCGACGCCTCCGACTCCGGTCGCTACTTCCCCGGCGAGTACGTCCTGACCGGCCACAAGGACTCGATCACCAACGCCGGCACCATCGCCCGCTTCAAGGTCACCGACCTGGTCGCGCTGGGCTCCGTGGTCGGCGCCCTGTTCGGCTCGGGCGGCGGCGGCGAGGTGAACAACGCGGTGTCCCTGCTGGCCGCCCAGTCCAAGTTCGGCGTCGAGGAGGGCACCAGGATCTGGGAGTCCTTCCGTGAGCGCAACGACCCCGAGGCCGTCCTGACCGTGCACGACGGCAGGAGCTACCCGTACGCGACGAAGCCCGACGACCCCAGGGGCCGGGCCCTGCCCGACGCCGGCTCGGTGGCCCAGGAGCCGCTGGTGTACGGCCGCACCGGCAGCGCGGCGACCGCGGCCGCGCGGGGCGCCACCTCCTCGGCCGCGAAGAGCGCCCTGACCTCCGCACGGCGCGGCATGTCCAACGCCCTCGTCGTCGGCGGCGAGCACACCGCGAGCGGCCACCCGGTCGCCGTCTTCGGTCCGCAGACCGGCTACTTCGCGCCCCAGCTGCTGATGCTCCAGGAGATCCAGGGGCCGGGCATCAGCGCCCGCGGCGCCTCCTTCGCCGGTCTGAGCATGTACGTCGAACTCGGCCGCGGTCAGGACTACTCGTGGAGCGCCACGACCTCCGGCCAGGACATCATCGACACCTACGCCGTCGAACTGTGCCAGGACGACTTCCACTACCTGTACCGCGGCACCTGCACGGCCATGGACAAGGTCGAGCAGACCAACTCCTGGAAGCCCACCGTCGCCGACGGAACGGCGGCCGGCTCCTACACCATGCGCGTGTGGCGCACGAAGTACGGGCCGGTCGAGTACCGCGCCACCGTCGGCGGCAAGAAGGTCGCCTACACCACCCTGCGCTCCTCCTTCCTGCACGAGGCCGACTCGATCATCGGCTTCCAGATGCTCAACGACCCCGACTTCGTCAAGGGCCCCGAGGACTTCCAGAAGGCCGCGCAGCACATCAACTACACGTTCAACTGGTTCTACGCCGACTCCCGGCACACCGCGTACTACAACAGCGGCGACAACCCGGTGCGGGCGAACGGCGTGGACGCCGAGTTCCCGGTGTGGGCGCAGCCGGCGTACGAGTGGCGGAACTGGGACCCGTCGGTCAACACCGCGGACTACACCCCGCCCTCCGCCCACCCCGCCTCGGTCGACCAGGACTACTACGTCTCCTGGAACAACAAGCAGGCCCTGGACTACTCCGCGGCCTCCTGGGGCAACGGCTCCGTGCACCGCGGCGACCTGCTGGAGGACCGGGTGCGGAAGCTGGTCGCGGCCGGCGGGGTGACCCGTGCCTCGCTGGTGAAGGCGATGGCGGACGCCGCCGTGGCCGATCTCAGGGCCGAGGACGTGCTGCCGAACCTGCTGAAGGTGATCGACAGCGCGCCGGTGACCGACTCCACGGCCGCGGCCGCGGTGGGCAAGCTCCGGACATGGCTCTCCGCGGGCGCCAGACGCACCGAGACCTCGGCGGGCTCCAGGACCTACGCCAACGCCGAGGCCATCCGGATCCTGGACGCCTGGTGGCCGCTGCTGGTGAAGGCCGAGTTCGAGCCGGGACTGGGCAGCGGCCTGTATGGGGCCTTCACCGCCAACCTGCCGGTCGACGAGTCCCCGTCGGCCGGGCACGGCCCGACCGGCTCGCACGCCGGAAGCGCCTTCCAGTACGGCTGGTGGAGCTATGTCGACAAGGACATCCGGGCGGTGCTCGGTGAGCCGGTGCGGGGTCCGCTGGCACGGACGTTCTGCGGCGGCGGCAGCCCGAACGCCTGCCGGGACACCCTGATCGGCACGCTGAAGCAGGCGGCCGGAGCCACCGCGGCCCAGGTCTACCCCGGCGACGACCAGTGCTCCGCGGGTGACCAGTGGTGCGCCGACTCGATCGTCCAGCGCGTCCTGGGCGGCATCAAGCACGGGAAGATCAGCTGGCAGAACCGGCCGACCTTCCAGCAGGTCGTGGAGTACACCGGTCACCGCTAGCTAGTGCCGCAACAGGCGACGTTCGCCCCGTCGCGACGCCCGGCACGCACTCTCGCCGCACCGCCCGAAAGCCCAAGTACATCCAGTACGAGGACTTCCGGCCGGCACACCGAGAGCACGCACCGGACGCCGCTCCTTTACGGGCAAACGTTGCCTGCCGCGGCACTAGTGCTGCCACCGGAAAGGTCCACCGGCTCGCGTTGCCCGGCACGGCACCTCGCCGCGTTGTCGCGTCACCCGAGTACATCCAGTACGCGGGCGATGCTCCGTCTTGCGGTGCTCCCCCACGGCCTGAACGGCGTGGGAGGTACCCGCAGCACCGGACGCCGCGAGCTTCCCGGCACACCTTTCCAGTCACAGCACTGGACCCTCCGAACGGGCGGCGGGCCGGTGTCAGCGGACACGGCCCGCCGCCAGCACCACCCGTGCCAGCTCCGGGTGCACGATGTCGCTGTGCGCGCCGGCCGGAGGGCCGCCGCGCCTGACCACCTCGGCCGCGTCCACGTTCACGCATCCCGACGCCGGGAACGGCGCGGCCAGGGCCGCGGAGAGGGTGCACGCGCGCGTGCCGGGCACCGCCTGCACGCCGTCGTGCCCCATCGCACCCCAGGCGGCCCCGAGCAGGGCGCCGACGTCGAGGCCGAGCACCGACCGGTCGTCGTCCGCCATCCGCGAGGCCAGCGGATACAGCGTGCCGAGGGCCGTGTCGAAGCGGGAGTGGCAGCACACCAGGGGGCCGTCGACACGGCGCTCCCGGCCCCGCAGCACCCCGCCCGCGCGCCGATCGCCGGGCAGCCGGGGCGCGAACGCGTAGTGGGAGAAGGCCCCTTGGAGCAGCGTCACGGACTTCACCGTCCGGACCCCCTCGGGCAGCCCGTCCAGCGCGAACGACACCAGCCGCCCGCCGAAGCTGTGGCCCACCAGATGGACCCGCACCCCGGGCGCCGCCTGAGCGAGCCGTCCGACCACCGGGCCGAGCCCCCGCTCGCCGACCGTGCCCGCGCGCCGCTTCATCGTGTAATACGTCGCCTGCCGCAGCAGCTCCTTCGCGCCGTCCCACGGGTTCGGCAGCGTGAACGGCCGCTGCCCGCCCGGTTCCCCGAGCCCGGCGAGGGCGTCGGCGAACTCGGCGCAGACCTGCGCCGCGGGCCGTGCGAACATCGCCGGCTCGCGCTGCGGCACGCCCTCCGTCACGGTGTCCGCCGCGAACCGGGCCCACGGCCCCGGCGACACGTCCTCGACCAGCCGCCGCACCAGCCGTCCGAACTCCTCCAGCGCGGCCGGTTCGCGCGCGGGGCCGTCCAGCATCCGCGCGAGCGCGTCGACCACCGGGGCCCGCCCGGGGAAGGTGTCCCGCAGCGCCTTCCGGGTGTCCTTGTCGAGCGCGGCCGACGGCGCCGGCCCGGCGGCGGTGGACCGGGGGAAGCCGGGGACGGGCTCGTCGCAGAACCGCATCGACGGCCACACCACCCCGACGTACCCGATCCGGGCCTCCGGGGCGAGCCGCGGGACCGGTTCGAAGAAGCTGCTGTAGAGCCGGGTCGCGCCCGAACGGTCGTTGTTCCAGCCGTGCGCGAAGACGATCAGGTCGCGCACCGCCCGCCGTTCGACTCCGGCGAGCAGCCGGTCCCGCTCGGCGCCGTCCACGTCCCCGTCGGCGTCGAAGGTCAGTTCCCAGTAGGGAGCCACGCTGATGTCCGGTACCGCCATGACCGACCCCCTCGTCCCCCGGAAGCGGAGCGATGTGTCGCGCATCGTCCTGCCAACGGGCCGGGCCGGCCAGGGGTCACGGCTCATCAGTAGAGGAGGTATTGCTCCCGGGTCTTCCGGAACGCGGCCAGCTCCTGCCGCCAGGCCGCCACCACCTCGTCGGTGCCCGCGCCGGCGTCGATCATCGTGCGCACCTGAGTGGAACCGGTGAGCTTGTCGATCCAGTTGTCCGAGCGCCAGGCGAACCCGCTCCAGACCCGCTTGGCGGTCACGAGCAGCGCGATCCCGGTCCGCACCGGATCGAAGGCGTCCCGGTTGTGCACGTGGATCTGCACCCCGCCGACGGTCGTGTCCTGGAACTTGGAGAAGGTGGGAGTGAAGTACGCCTCCCGGAAGTGCACGCCCGGCAGGCGCAGCGCGTTGGCCGCGGCCGCCCAGCGCCCGTCGACGCCCGCCGCGCCCAGCAGCTCGAAGGGCCGGGTGGTGCCCCGTCCCTCCGACAGGTTGGTGCCCTCGAACAGGCACGTTCCGGAGTAGACCAGGGCGGTCTCGGGAGTCGGCATGTTCGGGCTCGGCGGCACCCAGGGCAGCCCGGAGGCGTCGTAGAAGTCCGACCGCCTCCAGCCGGTCATCAGGACGGTCTCCAGCGGTACCGGCGTGGTGAGGAACTCCCCGTTGAACAGCCGCGCCAGCTCGGCGACGGTCATGCCGTGCGCCTGCGCGATCGGCCGGCGCCCGACGAAGGTCGAGAACTCCTCATGCAGCACCGGACCCAGTGCCTCCCGGCCGGTCACCGGGTTGGGCCGGTCGAGCACGACGAACCGCTTGCCGGCGAGGGCCGCGGCCTCCATGCAGTCGTAGAGCGTCCAGATGTAGGTGTAGAAGCGGGCGCCCGCGTCCTGGATGTCGAAGACGACCGTGTCCACGCCGGAGGCCGTGAAGACGTCGGCGAGCGGCTGCCCGCTCTTGAGGTACGTGTCGTACACCGGCAGCCCGGTGGCCGGGTCGTCGTAGCGGCCCTCCGAGCCGCCCGCCTGCGCGGTGCCGCGGAAGCCGTGCTCGGGGCCGAAGACGGCCACCAGGTTCACCCGGCGGTCGGCGTGCATCACGTCCACGATGTGCCGCACGTCCCGGGTGACGCCCGTCGGGTTGGTGACGATCCCGACCCGCTGCCCGCGCAGGGAGGCGTAGCCATCGGCGTCGAGGCGCTCGAAACCGGTGCGCAGCGGGCGGTTGCCACCGGGGGCGGCCTGGGCCGGGGCCGCCACGGCTCCGGAGGCCGCGGCGGCGGCGGTGGTGGCGAGCAGGCTCCGTCTGGACAGCTTCATACAGTGACCTCCGTGATCGCTGCGGGTGTCATGCTCACGCACGCTAGCGTGCGCCCGTCCGCCAGGGAACGAAGCGGACGGCGCCTCCTGCGGAACATCACTTCCGGCACCACATACCGACTGGTTAGTCTGATGCGACGGAGTCGAGTCGATCCGTGTCGTGTCGTGTCGGAGTCAGGCCGAAGGAGACCGATGGTGCAAGCCGTGCAGGGTGCGGGAGTGGTCGTCACCGGGGCCGGGGGCGGTATCGGCGCCGCGCTGGCCCGCCGGTTCGCCGCCGAGGGCGCCCGGGTCGTCGTCAACGACCTCGACGCCGACCGGGCCGCGTCCGTCGCCGGGGAGATCGGCGGCATCGCGGTCCCGGGCGACGCCTCGAAGGTCGTCGCCACGGCCCGTGACGCGCTCGGCGGCACGGTCGACGTCTACTGTGCCAACGCGGGCGTCGGCTCGGGCGGTTCGGAGGCGGCCGGGGAGGAGGTGTGGGCACAGGCCTGGGACGTCAACGTCATGGCCCACGTCCGCGCCGCCGAGGCGCTGCTCCCCGCCTGGCTGGAACGCGGCAGCGGCCGGTTCGTCTCCACCGTGTCCGCGGCCGGACTGCTCACCATGATCGGCGCGGCTCCGTACAGCGTCACCAAGCACGGCGCGTACGCCTTCGCCGAGTGGCTGTCGCTGACCTACCGCCACCGCGGGATCAAGGTGCACGCGATCTGCCCGCAGGGCGTGCGCACCGACATGCTGGCCGCCACCGGCAGCGCCGGCGACCTGGTGCTCCGGCCCACCGCGATCGAGCCGGAGGACGTGGCCGGCGCGCTGCTCGACGGTATCGCCGAGGACCGCTTCCTGATCCTGCCGCACCCCGAGGTCGCCGGGTTCTACCGGGCCCGGGCCGCCGACCCCGACCGCTGGCTGACGAACATGAACCACATCCAGCGGAAATGGGAGGAGGCCGGCTGACACCGGGGGCGCGGGCGACCGGGGCCGACCGAGATCCTGCCGGACTTGCCGAGGACGGCAAATGGGAAGATCCTCCGTCGGGAACTGCGTTCCCGTAGGCAGCACAGCGAGCAGGAACACGGAAGGCAGGTGGCGGCAGGTGCCCAGGACGACGGACTCAGGCGGCACTCCGGTGCCGCAGCGGCTCCTGGCCGCCGCCACCCGGCTCTTCGCCGAGCAGGGCTACGACCGCACCTCGGTGCAGGAGATCGTCGAGGCGGCGGGCGTCACCAAAGGGGCGCTCTACCACTACTTCGGCTCCAAGGACGACCTCCTGCACGAGGTGTACGCGCGCGTGCTGCGCGTCCAGCAGGAGCGCCTGGACGCCTTCGCGGACGCCGACGAACCGGTCGAGAAGCGGCTGCGGGACGCGGCGGCGGACGTGGTGGTCACCACCATCGAGAACCTCGACGACGCCATGATCTTCTTCCGCTCGATGCACCACCTGAGCCCGGAGAAGAACAAGCAGGTGCGCGCCGAGCGCCGGCGCTACCACGAACGCTTCCGCGCGCTCATCGAGGAGGGTCAGCGGGCCGGCGTCTTCTCCACGGCGACCCCGGCGGACCTCGTGGTCGACTACCACTTCGGCTCCGTCCACCACCTGTCGACCTGGTACCGGCCCGACGGCCCGCTCGGCCCTCAGGAGGTCGCCGACCATCTGGCCGACCTGCTGCTGCGGGCACTGCGGCCGTAGCCGGCACCCGTACGGCCGGCCTTCGCACGAGCGGGTGCGAGGGGGCGGCCGCAGCCGTGCCGCGGTGCCGCCCCCGGGGCCGGTTCACCCCCGTGACCGGTGTGCCTTCAGGCGTTCGTAGGCGGCCAGCCCGTCCGGTACCCACTCCCACTCGCCCAGGCGGCGTTCCACCTCGTCCTCGGGCAGGAAGTCGTGCCAGGCGACCTCCTCGGCCTGCGGCCGTACCGGCAGGTCGCAGCGGACCTGGTAGACCGCCGACCACCAGGTGCGGCCGGCGCCGTCGTCGTACAGGAACTTGAAGAGGTACTCGGGGCGGGGCAGCCCCGTCACCCCCAGTTCCTCCTCGGCCTCGCGCAGGGCCGCGTCGTCGTAGGCCTCGCCGGCGCCGACCACACCGCCGACGAACATGTCGTGGAGGGAGGGGAAGACCAGCTTGGTGGAGGTGCGCCGGTGGACGAAGAGGCGGCCCTCCGCGTCCCGGGCCTGGACGAAGACGCAGCGGTGGCGCAGCCCCTTGGCGTACGCCTCGCCGCGCGGGGACCGCCCGACGACCCGGTCCTGTTCGTCGACGATGTCGAGGATCTCGTCTTCAGCGCTCATGCCGCCATCCAAGCAGGCCGTCGCGCAAGCCGGCCGCCCTGTAAGCAGGCCGCCGTCGGGGTAGGTGGCCGTCACCGTCCGCGCGGGCGCGGGCGCGGGCCGGGCCCGGTTCAGCGTGCCTGCAGGTCGTGCTTCTGCTCGGGCAGCGCCGCCCCGTACGGCATCGCCGGGTGCAGGCCGAGCAGGACGATGCCCGTCACGATCGCCGCGAGGCCCGACGCCTCCCAGGCCAGCGCCCCGGTGTCGGTGCGCAGCCGGTCGCCGAGGAAGCCCACCCCGCAGGCGATCCCGGCCAGCGGCTCGGCCGCGGTCAGGGCCGGCAGGGACATGCGCAGCGGCGCCGTCTCGAAGGCGCTCTGCATGAGGATCAGCCCGGTGACGCCGATCGCCAGCAGACCGTACGGCTGCCAGCCGGTGAACAGCTCCGTCCAGCCGCCCGCCGAGAACCGCTGCCCGCTCACCCGGGTCAGCGCGTCCTGCACGCCGTAGAGGAGCCCGGCGGCCACCGCCAGCAGGACCGGTCCCCAGCTCAGCCGCGAGCGCTTGGCGTACGCCGTCAGCAGCAGGGCCACACCCACCATCGCGCCGATGATCAGCCAGTGCCGCAGCGGGTCGGTGACGGCGCTGCCGCCCCGCGGCCGCCCCGCCACGATGAACGCGGTCACGCCACCGGCCAGCAGGGCGAGCCCCGCCCAGCCCTGGCCGCCCAGTGGCTGCCTGGTCTGCCGTCGGGACAGGGCGAGGGCGAACAGCAGGTTCGTGGCCAGCAGCGGTTCCACCAGCGAGATCTCGCCCCGTCCCAGAGCGAAGGCGCCCAGCACCATGCCGCCGATCATCAGTCCCAGACCGCCCAGCCAGCGCGGCACCTTCATCAGGTCCAGCAGCAGCCGGGGCGAGAGGAAGTCGCCGAGCGGTGCCCGCTGGGCCGCGTTCTGCTGGAGCACGAAACCGAAGCCCAGGCAGCAGGCGGCGCTCACGGCGAGAATCACAACCAGAACCGACACGCTGCGTACCTCGATCATCCGGCCGGGCCACGGGGTGCGTAATGGCCGACTGTAGCGTCCCGGGGCCCGGTCCGCTGCCGGGATGACCCGGATTCGGGCGGTCCGCCCGGCCACGACGCCCCGCGGTCGGGGGTGATGGCGTGGCCCTGGACCAGGGCGGAACCCCCGGCACAGCCGTGCCATGGCATACGCCACAGGAGTGACGCTGCCGCGGGGCGGGCCGCCGTCACGGCCCGGCGACCGGGCTTCTTCGCAAGTACCGCCTGTGTAAGGGCAGTTGACGCGTGTAACGCGGGGGTGACCCTTGACGGAGCGCGTTGGCTGGGGGTTTGCTGTCCGTGATCAGCCGATGGCAAGCCGATGACCGACGAGCAAGCCGAGGCCGGTGGGCCGAACGGGGGGCCGCTCCCTGGGCGTACCGGGCCACGAACAAAGAGCGCGTGAGGAAGTTCCGCGGTGTCCCCACCCCCGCCTCCCCTCGGACGCGGCCGCAAGCGAGCGGCCCAGGCCTTCGACACCGCTCTCGACGACACCGAACTCCGTGACGCGCGTGCGGCGTTGGCGCAGGGCCGGTGGCAGGCGGTGCGCTCGCTGCTCGCGCGCACCAAGGACGACTGGGACCGCCGGGGACACCGCGTCACCGTCCTCGCCGAGGAGTCCCACACCGCGGCCTGGACCCGTGACTGGCTGCTCGCCGAACCCGAGTCCGCCGACGCCTCCGTCCTGCTCGGCATGTCCCTGGTGCAGGGCGCCCTGTGCGGCAGGGAGAAGCCCGACCGGGCCCGCGAGGCCTGCCGGGCGGCGGCCGAGCTGGCGCCCGAGGACCCCACGCCGTGGCTCGGCCTGCTCCTGCTGGAGCGTGGCCTGGGTGACGAGGAGGAGGTGGTCCGCCTCTTCGACAAGGTCCGCCACCGCCATCCCGACCACCACCACGCCCACCACCTGATGGTGGCCCAGCTGGCCGAGCGGCGCGCCGAAGCCGGCCCGGACCCGCTGCACGAGGTCTACGACTTCGCCAACTGGGCCGCCGAGCAGGCGCCCGCCGACTCACCGCTGGCCATGCTCCCGGTGGTAGCGCACGCCGAGCGCTACCGCGTCCTGGCCGGCGCCGGCCACGCACAGGCCGACCCGGCCGCCTCCGGGCACTGGACGGGCCGCCGGGCCCGCCAGGTGATGAAGGCCGCCTTCGACTGGTGGCTGGAGTGGGAGCAGGAGGGCCATGCCCGCCGCCTGGTCGATCTGAACTTCCTCGCCCACGCCAAGCACTGCGAGGGCCGGGGTGCCGAGGCCGCCGCCCTGTTCCACCGCATCGGCGACCATCCCACCCAGGTGCCGTGGGCGTACCCCGACCGAGATCCGTACACCGCCTTCCGCATCGCGCGCGCCGGCGCGCTCGGTGCGGCGTAGTGCCCCGCAACCCCGTACGCACCACGACCCCGACGCCCGAAAGGACGAACCCCCGATGACGACGGGCAGTTCGAGCACGAGCAGAACCACCGCCGACGGTGGCGCCATCAGCACCTTCAAGGGGCAGGAGCGCGCCCTGCGCGCCGACCGGCTCGGCACGGGGGGTCTGCTGCTCTCCGTGCTCGCGGCGACCGCCCCGCTCATGGTGGTCGCGGGTGTCATGCCCACCACATTCGCGGTGATGGGGATCGTCGGACAGCCGCTGCTCTTCGTGGTCCTCGGCACCGTGCTGATCCTCTTCAGCTTCGGATACGCCGAGATGAGCCGCCACGTCCACAACGCGGGCGCCTTCTACGCCTACATCTCCCGGGGCCTCGGCGGCACGGCGGGCGCCGGCGCGGCGCTCGTCGCCCTCGTCGCCTACAACGCGCTCCAGGCGGGCATCTACGGGATCTTCGGCTTCGAGGTCTCCAACCTGTTCGCCACCTACGCCGACGTCACCGTCGCCTGGTGGATCCCCGCGCTCGCGGCCGCGGCCGTCGTCGGCGTGCTCGGCTGGCTGAAGATCGACGTCAACGCGCGCGTGCTCGGCGTGCTGCTGGTCATCGAGGTCGTACTCGTCGTGATCTTCGACGTGGCGGCGATCGCCGACCCCGCAAAGGAGGGTCTGTCCCTGCACGCCTTCAACCCGGACACCCTCGCCGGCGCCGGCATCGGCACCGCGCTGTGCTTCTGCATCGCGGCCTTCCTCGGCTTCGAGCAGGCCCCGGTGTACGCGGAGGAGACCAGCCGCCCGCACGTCCTGGTCCCGCGCGTGATGTTCCTCGCCGTCGCCGGCGTCGCGGTCTTCTTCGCGGTCAGCAGCTGGGCCCTCACCGTCGCCACCGGCCCCTCGGCGATCATCGGCACGGCGCAGAAGGAGAGCGCCGGGCTGCTGTTCACCCTGACCGAGTCGCGGCTCGGCGGCACCTTCACCGACGTCCTGCACGTCCTGTTCGTCACCGGCATGTTCGCGGCCATGCTGAGCTTCCACAACGTCGTCGCCCGGTACGCCTTCGCCATGGGCCGCGAGGGCCTGCTGCCGGCCGCCTTCGGGCGCACGTCCAGCTCCAGCGGCGCGCCCGCGGCCGGATCCCTCTCGCAGACCGTCGTCTCGCTGGTCATCGTGATCGCCTTCGCCGTCACCGACGACAAGCCGACCGGCGACCCGACCGCGCCCGTGCTGCACCTGTTCACCTGGTTCGGCAACCTCGGCGCGCTCGGCGTGATCGTGCTGATGGCCGCCGCCAGCGTCTCGGTGATCGTCTTCTTCGTACGGCGCGGCGCGGCGGCCGCGCAGGCCTGGCGGCTGGTCACCTCCGCCGTGGCCGGCCTGGCCCTGCTGGTGATCGCCACCTACACCGTCAAGGACTTCGACGTCCTGGTCGACGCCGGCCCCGGCTCGGCCCTGAGCCGGGTGCTGCCCGGCATCATCGGCCTCGCCCTCGTCGTCGGCCTGGTCCAGGGCGCCGTACTGCGCTCCCGCAGGCCGGAGGCACACGCCCGCATCGGGCTGGGCAACGAGGCCTTCCAGCTGGAGAAGGCCGCGGAGGCGGCGGAGACCGCGGAGGCGGCGCCCTGAGCCCCGGGCAAGGAAAACAGTGACGGAAATCTGACGAACACCCGCGATCCCTGGTCCGCCGGGGGCGCGGGTGCTCGAATGAAGACGTGAACTCCGAACTCCCCGATGAGGAGGGACGGCCCGAGGAGGAAGGCCGTCCCATGGGCCGCCGCATCTTCCTCGCCACCGTCGGCCTCGGCGCCCTCGGCGTGGCCACCGCGCCCACACTGCAACGCGGCATGGAGGGCCTCCTCGGCGCGGTGTCCGGCAAGGACCCGACCGGTCTGACCGGCCTGCTGCCGAACGGCGGCGGCTTCCGCTACTACTCGGTCGCCGCCTCGGTCCCGCACAAGGACGCCGCGGACTACCACCTCACCGTCGACGGCCTCGTCGACCATCCCGCCACCTACACGCTGGCCGACCTCAGGGCCCTGCCCCGCACGCGCATGGTCCGCGACGTCCAGTGCGTCACCGGCTGGCGGGTGCCCGGCACACCCTTCGAGGGCGTACGGCTCTCCCGGCTGCTCGACGCGGCCGGAGTGCGGGCGGGCGCCAGAGCCGTCCGGTTCACCTGCTTCGACGGCACCTACACCGAGAGCCTCACCCTCGACCAGGCCCGCCGCCCCGACGCGCTGGTCGCGCTGCGCATGCAGGACAAGGACCTGACCCACGCGCACGGCGGGCCGGTCCGCCTCTACGTGGCCCCCATGTACTTCTACAAGTCGGCCAAGTGGCTCTCCGGCATCACCGTCACCGACCGCGTCGAGCCCGGCTACTGGGAGAACCTCGGCTACGACGTCGACGCCTGGGTCGGCCGTTCGAACGGACGCTCCGATGTCCCTACGAGCTGACACCCCGGCCCCGCCCGGCACCCGCGTCCGCCGCTTCACCCGGGCCGAGCGGTGGGTGCACCGGACCACGGCCGCGCTCATGGGCGTGTGCGTGGTGACGGCGGCCTGCCTCTACATCCCCCAGCTCGCCGAACTGGTCGGCCGGCGCGAACTGGTCGTCCGCGTCCACGAGTGCGCGGGCCTCGCCCTGCCCGTACCGGTCCTGCTGGGCCTGGCCTCCCGCGCCTTCCGCGCCGACCTGCGCCTCCTCAACCGCTTCGGCCGGCACGACCGGGTCTGGCTGCGCGCCGCCCTGCGCCGCGACCGCCGGCCCGCCTCCCGGCCGGCCGGAAAGTTCAACGCCGGCCAGAAGATCTACGCCGCCTGGATCGCCGGGGCCGCCCTGGTGATGCTCGGCACCGGTCTGATGGTGTGGTTCACGCACCTCACCCCGGTGGCCTGGCGCACCAGCGCGACCTTCGTCCACGACTGGCTCGCCCTGACCATCGGCGTCGTCCTGGCCGGCCACATCGGCATGGCACTCGGCGACCCGGAGGCCCGCCGCGGCCTGCGCACCGGCCTGGTGACCCGCGAGTGGGCGACCGGGGAACACCCGCTGTGGCGCCCGTAGACCCACTGGCGGAAAGGAACGTACGGCCGCGGCCGTGACCGGGCACCACCCGGTCACGGCCGCGGACCGCTAGATCACCAGGGACAGCAGCAGGACCAGGGCGCCCGCGACCACCGAGATGATCGTCTCCATGACCGACCAGCTCTTGATCGTCTGGCCGACGCTCAGCCCGAAGTACTCCTTCACCAGCCAGAAACCGGCGTCGTTGACATGGCTGAAGAACAGCGAGCCGGCGCCGATGGCCAGCACCAGCAGGGCGGCGTGGGTGGTCGACATGTCGGCCGCGAGCGGGGCGACGAGACCGGCCGCCGAGATGGTCGCCACGGTCGCCGAACCGGTCGCCAGCCGGATCGTCACCGCGATCAGCCAGGCCAGCAGCAGCGCCGGGATCGACCAGTCCTTGGAGATGTCCAGCACCATCTGGCCCACCCCGGCGTCGATCAGCGTCTGCTTGAAGCCGCCGCCCGCGCCCACGATCAGCAGGATGCCGGCGATGGGCATGAGGCCCTTCTCGACGGTCGAGGAGATCCGCTCCTTGCTGAACCCGGCCGGCCTCCCCAGCGTGAAGACGCCGACGAGCACGGCGGCGAGCAGCGCGATGAGCGGGGAGCCGATGACGTCGAAGACACGCTGGGTCATGTTCGCCGGGTCGTCCACGACGATGTCGACCAGGGCCTTGGCCAGCATCAGCACCACCGGGAGCAGCACCGTGGCCAGCGTGGCGCCGAAGCTCGGACGCCGCTGAAGCTCCTCCGACGGGCGCTGGGGCAGCATCCGGTCCGGAACGGGGACGTCCACCCAGCGGGCCGCGACCTTGGAGAAGAGCGGACCGGCGATGATCACCGTCGGTATGGCGACGAGGATGCCGAGCGCCAGCGTCACGCCCAGATTGGCCTTGACCGCGTCGATGGCGACCAGCGGGCCGGGGTGCGGCGGGATCAGGCCGTGCATCACGGACAGACCGGCCAGCGCCGGCACGCCGATGCGCATCAGGGAGTAGTTGCCGCGCTTGGCCACCATCAGCACGACCGGGATCAGCAGCACGATGCCGACCTCGAAGAACAGCGGCAGACCGATCACGGAGGCGATCAGCACCATCGCCCAGGGCATCGCCCGCCCCTTGGCCTTCGCCAGGATCGTGTCGACGACCTGGTCGGCGCCGCCGGAGTCGGCGAGCAGCTTGCCGAGGATCGCGCCGAGGGCGATCAGCACGCCGACGCCGGCGACGGTGGAGCCAAGGCCGGTGGTGAAGCTCGTGATCGCCTTGTCGAGCGGTGCCCCGGCGACCGCGCCGAGGACCAGCGATCCGATGGTCAGGGACAGGAAGGCGTGCAGCTTGAACCTGGTGATGAGCAGGACGATGACGGCGATGCCCGCGAGGACGGCGATGCCGAGCTGGGCGTGGCCGGCCGAGGTGATCGGCGGGGGCGCGTCCGCTGCCAGCATCTCGACGCTGAGTCTGGTCACGGTGTTCCCTTGCAGGTGAAGAGGGACGGTGGGGAGAGGTGTGCCGCAGTCGGCGAGCGTGGGGGAGAGGCGCCGGGGCTCAGGGCCGCGGCACCTCGGAGGACTGCGTGGAGCTGTCGAGGCCGTCCAGCGCGGCCACCGCGCGTGCGGTGATCTCCTCGGGCGACCCGGAGACGTCGACCGCGACGCCCCGCTCGTCCCGCTGGAGCGGCTCCAGCGTGGCGAACTGGGAGTCCAGCAGCGCCGTCGGCATGAAGTGACCCCGACGGTGCCCCATCCGGTCCTCGATGAGCTTCCGGTCGCCCGTCAGGTGCACGAAGACGACGCCGGGAGCCGCGGCCCGCAGCCGGTCGCGGTACGACCGCTTCAGCGCCGAACTGCTCACCACCCCGCCCAGCCCCGCCCGCCCGTGGGCCCAGGCGCCGATGGCGTCGAGCCACGGCCACCGGTCCTCGTCGCCGAGCGGGATCCCGGCCGTCATCTTGGCGATGTTGGCCCGCGGATGGAAGTCGTCGCCCTCGGCGTACGGGACGCCGAGCCGGGCGGCGAGCAGGGGACCGATCGTGGTCTTGCCCGTGCCGGCGACGCCCATCACCACGACGACGTGGGGGGTGCGCATCACTGCCTCGCTGTCTTCCTCGACATGGGACGCCGACATCCGGCGTCCGCCACACTGAAACCCATAGGTACGACTAATTCAAGAGTCTGTGACATATAAGTCTGACTTTTTGAGGCTGTGATCCGCCCCGTACGCTGAGTGCATGAGCACACCGGGCCGAGGGCTGCACGGCCGCGTACTGGACACCCTCGGCCCCGCCATCACCGCGGGCGAGTATCCGCCGGGCAGCGTGCTGCGCACCGACGAACTGGCGCAGCGCTTCGACGTGTCACGCTCCGTGATGCGCGAGGCGGTCCGCGTCCTGGAGTCCATGCACCTGGTGGCCTCGCGCCGCCGCGTCGGCGTGACCGTGCTCCCCCTGGCCGAGTGGAACGTCTACGACCCGCAGGTCATCCGCTGGCGGCTGGCCGGCGCCGACCGGCCCCGGCAGCTGCGGTCGCTGACCGTGCTGCGCTCCGCCGTCGAACCGGTCGCCGCGGGTCTGGCCGCCCGGCTCGCCACCCCCGAGCAGTGCGCCGAACTCACCGAGTGCGCCCTCGGCATGGTGGCCAACTCACGCGGCCACCACCGGCTTCAGGCGTACCTGGTCCACGACGTCGCCTTCCACCGGGTGATCCTCAACGCCTCCGGGAACGAGATGTTCGCCCGGCTCGGCGACGTCGTGGCCGAGGTCCTGGCGGGCCGCACCCACCACGAGGTCATGTTCGAGGAGCCCGACCCCGCCGCCGTCACCCTCCACGTCCGGCTCGCCGAGGCGGTCCGGGCCCGCGACGCGGACCGCGCCGAGCGGCTGACCCGCGAGATCACCGTCGGGGCCCTCCAGGAACTGGACGTCCTGGCGCCGTAGCCCGGCGCCGCCTCACTGCTCGGGGAAGTCCCCGTCCACGTACACCCACGCCCCGTCGACCCGCTCGAACCGGCTGCGTTCGAGCAGCGAGCCACCCCGGTAGGACGCCCGGAACGTCACCGTCCCGGTGCCGTGGAACGCCGAACCGTCCGTCGCGCCGAGGATCTCCAGACCCGTCCAGCGCATTCCGGGATCCAGGTCGAGCCGCGCCGGCCGCGTCCGCGGGTGCCAGGTCCGCAGCAGGTACCCCGCGTCCAGCCGCACGAAGGCGCAGTACCGGGACCGCATCAACGCCTCGGCGGTCGGCGCGGCGGCACCACCACCGTGGTAGCGGCCGCAGCACCTCTCATACGGCTCGGGCAGCCCGCACGGGCAGGAACGCGTGGTCATGCCCCCCATTCTGCCCGCGGCGGCGCACCCGCCCGCCCCCGGTACGCCCGCTTCCCCCGTCGCGCCCGTGCGGCACGCGCGCGACGGGGGCACAGTGGAAGACGGAGGCCACGCCGGGTCACTCGTCGCCTCGACCGTGTGACCTCGCCTCCCACCGGAGTTGAGGAGACACGGACGATGACTCGACCCGTCGGCATCCGGCCTCCCTCCGTCAAGGAGTGGCGGCTCAATCTGTATCTGTCCGAACACGACCCGGACACCACCGCCCGGATCGTCCTGGACACCGGCGACAACGTCCTGGAGACCCGGGCGGAGGCCCGCCGCAATCCGTACGACATGGCGGTGCCCGAGATCGGCGACGAACTCGCGGCCGGCCGTGCGCTGATCGCGCTCGGTCGCGAGCTGCTGCGCGCCGCCGCGGGCGACATCGACGCGGTGGGAGCGCCGGAGGCGACGCCTCCCGTCCCCCTGTGGACATCCAGGGAGTGAAGGAGCCGAACGGTGCTCTTCACGGACCGTCTCGACGCGGGACGGCGGCTGGCCGCCCGCCTGGAACATCTCACCGGCCAGGACGTCGTGGTGCTCGGCCTGCCGCGCGGCGGCGTCCCCGTGGCCGAGGTCGTCGCGGAGGCCCTCGGCGCCCCGCTGGACGTGTGCCTCGTACGGAAACTGGGCGTGCCCTTCCACCCGGAGCTGGGCATGGGGGCGATCGGCGAGGACGGCGTACGCGTACTCGGCGAGGACGTGCTGCGCGACGCACGCGTCACACCCGGGGAACTCGCGCGCGTGGAGGAGCGCGAACGCGACGAACTCCGGCGGCGTGCCGAGCGCTACCGGGGCGAACGGCCACCGGTCGCCGTCGCGGGCCGGACCGCGGTGGTCGTCGACGACGGCGTGGCCACCGGCTCGACGGCGCGGGCGGCCTGCCGGACGGTACGCGCCCGCGGGGCCGCGCGGACCGTGCTGGCGGTCCCCGTCGCACCGCCGGACTGGACGCACCGGCTCGGCGGCGAGGCCGACGAGCTCGTGTGCCTGGCCACCCCGCCGGACTTCTTCGCGGTCGGCCAGTTCTACGCCGACTTCGCCCAGCTCGACGACGAGGACGTCGTCGCCTGCCTCCGCCGGGCGGCGGGCCGCTCGCACCGGTTCCCCGTCGACCGCGAGGTGGAGGTGGCGGCCGGCGCCGTGCGGCTCGGCGGTCATCTGACGGTGCCCCCCGAGGCCGTCGGCATCGTGGTCTTCGCGCACGGCAGCGGCAGCGGACGGCACAGCCCGCGCAACCGCTTCGTCGCCGAGGGCCTGAACCGGGCCGGCCTCGGCACCCTCCTGTTCGACCTGCTCACCGAGGAGGAGGCGCGGGAGCGGGCCAACGTGTTCGACACCACGCTGCTGGCCGCCCGGCTCACCGCCGCCACCGGCTGGCTGCGCGGCCGGCCCGGCGCCGGGCGGATGGCGGTGGGCTACTTCGGTGCCAGCACAGGCGCGGCCGCCGCCCTCTGGGCAGCGGCGGAGCCGGGCGCGCACATAGCCGCAGTGGTCTCCCGAGGCGGCCGTCCCGATCTGGCCGGGACGCGCCTGCCGGACGTGACCGCTCCCACCCTGCTCATCGTCGGCGGCGCCGACACCGTCGTCCTCGACCTCAACCGCCAGGCGCAGTCCCGGCTGCGCTGCGAGAGCCACCTCGGCGTCGTCCCCGGCGCCACCCATCTCTTCGAGGAGCCCGGAGCCCTGGAGACGGTGACCGACCTGGCCCGGGACTGGTTCACCGACCACATGGCGGCGGCGCACGTGTAGCCCCGGGGCGGCGTGCGGTGTGCGATGTGCGGTGGGAACGCGAAAACGGTGCCGACCGATACTGGTCGACACCGTTTTCCGGTGGTGTCCGAGGGGGGACTTGAACCCCCACGCCCGATAAAGGGCACTAGCACCTCAAGCTAGCGCGTCTGCCATTCCGCCACCCGGACGGGGTGTCTGTCGTGCGGGCCTTCCCGCGGCGACGAAGGAAACATTACCAGGCTTTCGGGCAGGCCCGATCACCCGTCCGCCCCAGGGGGCCGTCGCGCGCGGGGGCCGGGGGCGGGCGGCGGCGGGCGGGGCCCGGGGCTCTCTTGGGGTTGGCGCGGGGGAGGGGGAGGATGAGCGGACCACCGGCACACGGGGTGGCCACCAGCACACAGCGGGAGGAAGCAGCGTGAGCGAGACGGGCACGGCCAGGGGCGTCACCGGCGAGGACGAGGTCGTGGACCTCTGCCGCGAGCTGATCCAGATCGACACCAGCAACTACGGCGACCACTCGGGACCGGGTGAGCGCAGGGCGGCCGAGTACGTCGCCGAGAAGCTCGCCGAGGTGGGCCTGGAACCGAAGATCTTCGAGTCGCACCCGGGCCGGGCCTCCACGGTGGCCCGCATCGAGGGCGAGGACCCCTCCCGGCCGGCGCTGCTGATCCACGGCCACACCGACGTCGTACCGGCCAACGCCGACGACTGGACCCACCACCCCTTCTCCGGGGAGGTCGCGGACGGGTGCGTGTGGGGTCGCGGCGCGGTCGACATGAAGGACATGGACGCGATGACGCTGGCGGTCGTGCGCGACCGGCTGCGCAGCGGACGCAGGCCCCCGCGGGACATCGTGCTCGCCTTCCTCGCCGACGAGGAGGCCGGCGGCACGTACGGAGCCCGGTACCTGGTGGACAGCCACCCGGACCTGTTCGAGGGGGTCACCGAGGCGATCAGCGAGGTCGGCGGGTTCTCCTTCACCGTCAGCGAACAGCGACGGCTGTACCTGATCCAGACGGCCGAGAAGGGCATGCACTGGATGAAGCTGACCGTGGCCGGCACCGCGGGGCACGGCTCGATGATCCACCGGGACAACGCGATCACCGAGCTGTCGGAGGCCGTCGCCCGGCTCGGGCGGCACAGGTTCCCGGTGCGGGTGACCAGGACCACCCGCGCCTTCCTGGACGAACTGGGCGACGCGCTCGGCACCAAGCTCGACCCGGAGGACATGGACGGCACGATCGCGAAGCTCGGCGGCATCGCCAAGCTCATTGGCGCCACCCTGAGCAACACCGCCAACCCCACGCAGCTGGGCGCCGGTTACAAGGTCAACGTCATCCCGGGCGAGGCCACCGCGCACGTCGACGGGCGGTTCCTGCCCGGCTTCGAGGAGGAGTTCCTCGCCGACCTCGACCGGATCCTGGGACCGAAGGTCAAGCGCGAGGACGTGCACTCCGACAAGGCCGTCGAGACCACCTTCGACGGGGCCCTGGTGGACGCTATGCAGTCCGCGCTGGTGGCCGAGGACCCGGCCGCGAAGGCCATCCCGTACATGCTCTCCGGAGGCACCGACGCCAAGTCCTTCGACGACCTGGGCATCCGGGGCTTCGGCTTCGCGCCGCTGAAGCTGCCGCCGGAGCTGGACTTCGCCGGCATGTTCCACGGCGTGGACGAGCGGGTGCCGGTGGACGGCCTGAAGTTCGGCGTGCGCGTGCTCGACCGGTTCATCGACGCGTCCTGAGTTCCGCCCGGATTCGTCATCAACGGCTTGACCCGGGTAATCGACCGCGCGTGCGGGAAGACCGGGAAGGGTGAATGCGACCATAAGCTCGTATCCCGATTAGTCCCTCCTCGTTACAGGTGATGCGATCAGCAACATGGGATCGCCTTTGTCAACGAGGAGGAACAATGATCAAGAAGGTCGTCGCTGCCGCGGTCGCCACCGGTGGACTGGTTCTCGCGGGCGCCGGGATGGCCGCCGCCGACTCGGGCGCCCAGGGTGCTGCCGTGCAGTCCCCCGGCGTCGTTTCCGGCAACGTCATCCAGGTGCCCGTTCACGTGCCGGTGAACGTGTGCGGCAACACGATCTCGGTGATCGGGCTGCTGAACCCCGCCTTCGGCAACACCTGCGTCAACCACTGACGTTGTGCCCCGCCCCGTGAGGGTCTGACTCCATCGGCTCCGTGGGGGGTCTGAACCCGTCGGCCCCGGAGCGCCCGCCATGCGCTCCGGGGCCGACCGGTTTACCGGCGCGGTCGCGACGACGGAATTCCGACGGATGCGATCGCGCGTTCCGGAAGGTTCGAGAAGGTCGAAGGCAGGGATTCAGCAAAATGCGACAGGTCACCCGCAAGGGCCTGATGACGGTGGCCGCGGCCACCGGCGTGATCGCCGCGGCGAGCGGCTACGCCCACGCCGACGCGGGCGCGTCCGGCGCCGCGTCCCGGTCACCGGGCGTGCTGTCCGGCAACACGGTGCAGGTGCCGGTGCACGTACCGGTGAACGTCTGCGGCAACACGATCAACGTCGTCGGACTGCTCAACCCGGCGGCGGGCAACACCTGCGCCCAGCACGGCGGCGGCAGCGCGTCCGGGAACAACGGCGGTGCCCACGCCCAGGGGCGCACCAGCGGCTCGCCGGGCGTCGGCTCCGGCAACACGGTGCAGGTGCCGGTCGACGTGCCCGTCAACGTCTGCGGCAACAGCGTCGACGTGATCGGCGCGGCCAACCCGGCCATGGGCAACCACTGCGCCAACGGCGGCGGGAGCCACACCACGCCTCCGGGCGGCGACCGGGAGATCCCGCCCAGCACACCGAGGCACCCGGGCCACCCCGGTCACCCCGGCCACCCCGGGACTCCGGGACATCCGGGGACGCCCGGTCACCCGGGTACTCCGGGGCAGCCCGGCACACCCAGCACTCCTGCCACCCCCGCCACCCCGGCCACGCCGCCCTCCGAGGACGGCGGCAGCGGCACTCCCGGTGGTTCGACGCGGGTGAACCAGCCGGAGGCGCAGTCCGTCGCCGCGACCAGCAGCCGGGCGCAGCTCGCCCACACCGGCAGCGAACTGCCGATGGGCGCCGTCCTGCCGGTGGGCGCGGGCGCGCTGCTCGCGGGTGCGGTGCTGTACCGCAAGGCACGGACCTCCGCCCGGTAGCCCGAAAACGGCCATGCCCATGACAGAGCGGGCCCCGCTTCGGCGGGGCCCGCTGTGGCTCGGCCGCCTCAGCTCACCACGTGGCGCGCACCTGGCGGATGATCCGCCGGCGCAACCGCACCCTGCGGCTGCCGTCGCGCAGCAGGCTCAGACGGTACAACTCCCAGTGTCCGTACTCGGCGTGGTCCGTCAGCAGACGTGCCGTCTCCTTGCGGGACACCCCACGCGGGACGTACACGTCGACAAATTCGTATTCCGGCATCGCATCTATTGTGCGGGCTGGGGCCCGGTACGGATAGCGTCTGCACTATGTCTGATGCTGCGCAGCCCACCGCTGCCGAGGTACGCGCCGCCGCCGAGGCGGTCAAGACCGCGCTCGACCGCCACCTGGCCGCGGTCGAACGCAGGTCGGGTGATGAAGACCCGGCCGTCTACGAGGCGTTCAACCAGCTGGCCGCGGCGGCCGAGGCGTACGACGAACTGCTCTACGACCGCTACGACGAGGTCACGCCCTTCGAGATCCCCGGTGACGACTCGCTGCCGCCGTACACGGGTCCCGAGGAGCCGAACGCGATCAGCGTGATCATCCGCCGCGACTACGCCGTGGCCGAGCCGCAGCGGCTGCTGGCGCAGGCCCAACGGGTGGAGGCCGCGGACTCCGAGGCCGTCCTGGGCACCGCCGAGGGCGCCTCCGGCACGGCGCACGGGGCGATCGGCATCCTGTTCGGCGAGTTCGAACCGGACGAGATCGCCTCCCGGCACAAGGAGTTCGGCCTGGAGGAGGGTGACTCGACTTTGTGGGTCACCGCCGCGGACGAGCCCGCCGACCCGGGCGAATGGCTGGACGCCCCCTTCGAGCACGTCGACCCGGAGCGGGTCGTCTGCCGTTTCGACGTCAGCGCGGTCTTCGACGACGAGGACGACGAGCTGGACGACGAGGACCTCGACGAGGACGACTTCAGTGCGCCGCTCGACGAAGAGGACCTGGAACCGCTGGACGCGAACGACCGCTGAGGCCGTGGGCGGACCGGCGGTCGCCGGTCCGCCCGGTCGCACGCCGGGCGGGTCCGCGGCGGCCGAGGCGCGTGTTCCAGGAGCGCTGGGAGTTCCAGGAGTTCCGGGAAGTCAGCCGGCCGTTCCCTCCTGCGTCCCGGGATCCTGCGCCGGGGGCTGGAGCAGGGCGGGCAGACGGGTCGTACGCGGCCTGGCCGGGATCTCGGCGACGGCACGGGGCAGTGCCTGCTCCACGCCGTGCACCACGGACAGATGCCGGGCGGCCCGGCTGAACGCCGTGTAGACCCACGGGCGGCTGAGCCCCTTGGCCGCGTCACCGGGCAGCACGACGACCACCGCGGGCCACCGGCCGCCCACGGCCTGGTGCGCGGTCAGTGCCCAGCCGTGCCGCAGTTGCGTCTCCACCCGCTCCTTCGGGACCACCACGTGGGCGCCCGAGCAGGACAGGTGCAGCCCCTCGGCGTCGGCCTTCACCACCTGACCGGGCAGCGTACGGCCCGGAGCGGGGGAGTAGGCGATCCGGTCGCCGGGGTCGAAACCGCCGAAGCGGCCGGGGCCCGGGTTGAGCCGCTCCTTCAGCGCGGCGTTCAGCGCACGCGTGCCGGCCGCGCCGCCGTGACCTGGGGTGATCACCACGGTCTGCTCGGCCGGGACGCCGATCGCCCGCGGCACCGAGTCCGCGACGAGCTGCACGGTCCGGTGCACGGCCTCGCCCGCGTCCCGCACCGGGACGATCACCACCTCCTTGCCGGGCGCCGCCACCTGGTTCAGCTCGCCGGCGCCGACGCCGGAGACCAGCTCGCCGAGCGGGCCCGGATCCGGCAGGCGCGAGGCGATCTGCGGGCACACCCGCGCCGCCAGCAGATCCGCGAACACGCGACCCGGCCCCACCGACCACAGCACCGCCGGATCCCCGGCCAGCACCAGCCGCGCCCCGTCCGGCAGCGACTCGACCAGCAGAGCCGCCGTCTCCACGTCCAGTTGGGGCGCGTCGAGTACGACGAGGAGGTCCAGCGCGAGCGAGCCGTCCTCGTCCCGGCCGGGGCCCTCGGCGCCGGACAGCAGTCCGGCCACGGTGGCGACGGCGGGCTCGGGTGCCTGCGCGAGCCGCGCGAGAAGCTGCCCGAAGCCGTCCCGGCCGAGCGGGCTGTGGTCGGCGGCCCAGGCGCGCAGCCCGAGACGACCCGCCTCGACGAGCAGCCGCGCGGGCTCGACGCGGGACGCCTCCCCGCCGGTGTGCAGCACCAGTCCGTGCCCGGCCACGGCGCGGAGCAACTCGGCGGCGGAGCCCTGCGCGGAGGCGGCGGCCCGCTCCCAGTCCGAGGCCGAACCGCCTTCCTTCGGCGCGGAGTTGATCAGGCGGGCGAGTCCGTCGGCCAGACTCTCCTCGGCGAGCGCGTACCGCTCCAGGCCGACGAGGACGCGCACCGGACGCCCGTCGTCCTCGTCCGCCTCCCCGGTGGCCGGGGTGTCCTCCAGGGCGTCCTGGAACACCAGGGCCTCGCCCTCCGCCAGCGTGCCGTTCAGGGCCGCCTCGGGGTCGGGCACCGCCCGCTGGGCCAGGGCGGCGGTCAGGGCCGGGGCCTCCAGGGCCGTGTGCCCGGCGAGGGCGGCCTGCTCCAGCAGCCACACGGTGAAGGCCCGCCCGCGGCGCTCGTCGTCCGGACGGCACTCGGCGCCGAGCAGGGCGCGCGCGAACCCGTCGGCCTGCTCCGGCCGTACGCCGGTGACGTGCAGCAGCTGCCAGGGGTCGGCGTGCAGTCGCTCCTCCGCGCCCTCGCCGAGGGCAGCGGCGGCCTGGGGGGCGAGCGTCTCCGGTGCGCCGCCCCGGGCCAGCACCCGGCGCACCGCCTGGACGGTCTCCGGCGCCGGCCCGGCGGGCGCGGCGGCGGCCTCGGGTGCCACGGTCCTCGGCCGCGGTGCCGGTTCGGGGGCGGGGCGGCGCGGTGCGGGCTCGGGCTCGGCGAAGACGGTGGCCGAGGGCTTCTCACCGCTCTCCACGGCCCGCACGGCGGCCAGCAGGTCGGCCGCCGTGCCGCTGAGCTTGCCGCCGCTCTCGATCGGCCCCTTCCGCTCGGCCTTCCGCTGCTCGATCCGTTCCCGCTCGACCCGCTGAGCCGCCAACTCGGCCTCGGCCTCGGACCTCTTGCCCCCGTCCGAGCCGTCCGGGCCGTCCGGGCCGTCCGGGCCGTCCGGGCCGTCCGAGGGCTCCGCCTCCGCGCCGGACCGCCCGTCCTCCACCGAGCCAGTGCCGCCCGCGCTCGCGCCGTCCTCCGGAGCGCCGCCCGCACCCGGAGCGACGCCCCCGCCCGAGGCCGCTGCCGCACCGGCCTCGGAGGCGCCGTCTTCCGAGTTCGCCCCGCCGTCCGAGGCGCCGCCTTCCCCGGCCGCCTCGGCTTCCGAGGCGCCGCTCCCCGCGCTCGTTCCGGCCCCGGAAGCGTCCCCCTCCGCAGCCGCCCCGCCTTCCGGCGCGCCGTTCCCCGAGACCCCGCCCCCCGACGTACCGCCCTCCCCGACCGGGCCGTCGTGGCGGAGGTCGTCGTTTGCCCCGGGATCCGGGGTGCCAGGCCCCGTCTGTTCCGTGGTCTCCGGCTCCGTGCTCACAGCGTGCTCCAGTCGTGATCGGGATAGCGGTGCACGGGCTCCGACACGTCGTCGAGCGCCCGGCAGATCTCGTCAGGAAGACTAAGCGCCTCCACCGACAGCACCGCCGTGAGCTGCTGCGCGTTGCGGGTACCGACGATCGGTGCCGTCACGCCCGGCCGGTCGCGGACCCAGGCGAGGGCCACCTGGAGCGGGGTCACCGCCAGCCCGTCCGCCGCCGTGGACACCGCGTCCACGATGCGGCACGCCGTGTCGTCCAGGTACGGCTCGACGAACGGTGCCAGGTGCTCCGAGGCGCCCCGCGAGTCCGGCGGCGTCCCGTTGCGGTACTTGCCGGTCAGCACGCCTCGGCCCAGCGGTGAGGACGGCAGCAGGCCGACGCCCAGGTCCAGCGCGGCGGGCAGCACCTCGCGCTCCACGCCGCGTTGCAGCAGCGAGTACTCCATCTGCGTGCTCGCCAGCCGCGTCCGGGCGCCGGGCGCCGCGAGCTGCCAGGTCGCGGCCTTGGCCAGCTGCCAGCCGCAGAAGTTGGAGACGCCCGCGTAGCGCACCCGGCCGCTGCCGACGGCGAGGTCGACCGCGTGGAGTGTCTCCTCCAGCGGTGTGTGCGGGTCGAAGGCGTGGACGTGCCACACGTCGACGTAGTCCGTGCCCAGGCGGGCGAGGGAGGCGTCCAGCGCGGCCAGCAGATGGCCGCGGGAGCCGTCGAAGCGCCGGTCCGGGTCCGGCACGCTGCCCGCCTTGGTCGAGAGGACCAGGTCACGGCGGGGCACGAGGCCGTCCATGAGCAGCCCGAGCAGGTACTCGGCCTGTCCGTCGCCGTACACGTCCGCCGTGTCCACGAGGGTGCCGCCCGCCTCCCAGAACACCTTCAGCATGTCCGCGGCGTCGTGCTCGTCGGTGTCCCGGCCCCAGGTGAGGGTGCCGAGGCCGATGCGGGACACGCGCAGGCCCGTACGGCCGAGATGCCTCTGCTCCATGGTCGCGAGATTACTGGCCACGGCTGGTACGTGGGTGACCTGTGGACAACCCGGTCCCCGCCCACAGGGGCGGCGCCGCGAACCGGCCGTCCCGCAGGTCGTGCACTGCCATGTGCCGTGGTGCCGCGCTAGTGTTCCCCGCACAACGGACGTTACTGATCGGTAAGGGGAACGGCATGCAGCTCGGGATCAACCTCGGCTACTGGGGTGCCGGCATGGACGCGGACAACCTGGCCGTCGCGCAGGAGGCGGACCGGCTCGGATACGCCGTGTGCTGGGCGGCCGAGGCCTACGGCTCGGACGCGGCCACCGTGCTCACCTGGGTCGCCGCGCAGACCGAGCGCATCGACGTGGGCTCGGCCATCTTCCAGATCCCCGCCCGGCAGCCCGCGATGACGGCGATGACGGCCGCCACGCTGGACTCGCTGTCCGGCGGCCGCTTCCGGCTCGGCCTCGGCGTCTCCGGCCCGCAGGTGTCCGAGGGCTGGTACGGCGTGAAGTTCGACAAGCCGCTGGCCCGCACCCGCGAGTACGTCGAGATCGTCCGCAGGGCCATGACGCGCGAGCGGCTGACGTACGACGGCGAGCACTGGACGCTGCCGCTGCCGGGCGGTCCCGGCAAGCCGATCAAGCTGACCGTCCACCCGCAGCGCGAGCACATCCCGCTCTACATCGCCGCCATCGGCCCGAAGAACCTGGAGCAGACCGGCGAGATCGCCGACGGCGCGCTGCTCATCTTCCCCTCCGCCGACCATCTCGAGGAGACCGCGGTCAAGCACTTGCGCGCCGGCCGTGAGAAGGCCGGCAAGACCCTGGACGGCTTCGACGTCTGCCCGACCCTGCCGCTGGCCGTCGGCGACGACAAGGACGTGTCCCGCCTCGCCGACACCTTCCGCCCCTACACCGCGCTGTACGTCGGCGGCATGGGCAGCCGCAAGCAGAACTTCTACAACCAGCTCGCCCGTCGCATGGGCTACGAGAAGGAGGCCGCCGAGATCCAGGACAAGTACCTGGCCGGCGACAAGCAGGGCGCCGCGGCCGCCGTACCGCAGCGGCTCATCGACCAGACCACGCTGCTCGGCTCCGTCGACCGGATCGCGGACCGCATGAAGGCCTACGCCGCGGCCGGGGTGACCACGCTGACCCTCGCCCCCGCGGGTTTCATGCTGGACGAGCGGCTTGCCTCGCTGCGGGCCGGCACCGAGGCCCTGGAGCGCGCCGGGCTGGCGTGACCGCCCGCCGCGACACGGCAGGCGGCGGGCGGTACGGCGGTGGCTTTTCGCGGCCGTGGTGGGGGCTCGGGGGTCTTCCCCGCCACGGCCGTCATGGAGAACAACGCGCCCGCCGCCACGCGGTTACGCCCGTGTCCGGCCCCGTTCCGGTCGCCCCGCCGCCCGCCCCACGCTCCTCCGTTCGGCGTAGTGCGCCCTCACCCCTGTTGCGGCACCCCCGCGGTCGCATTTGACTCGTGCTGCGCGCCAGTCAGGCAGGGAGGTGGCCCGCGGTGCTTTCGCCGGGAAGCCTGTTCCGGGAGATTCTCGACCACGACGAGTCCTTCCGGCTGTTCTGCTCCATCGCGGCCGGCGGGGAGGCGCAGGGCGGCTGGGAGAACGGCCGGATCGCGGCGCTCGTACCGCCCGGCGAGCGCGGCCTCGCCCCGAAGATCGCCCGCCACGGGGCGGACGAGGACAAGCACGGCCGGATCTTCCGCGCCCTGCTGCGCAAGCGCGCTCTGGACCCCGTGCCGGTGCCCCCGGAGACGGACTACACGATGCTCCTGGAACGGCGGGGCATCGGGCTCCCGCACGACCGGCTCCGCTCCGACGAGCCGCTCACCGTGGAGGACCTCGTCGTCTACCTGGCCCACAGCCGGGTCACCGAACAGCGCGCCAGCGAGCAGATGAGGCTGCTGTGCAGGCACTTCGGCGACCACCCCGGCATCGGGCGGGCGGTGCGGATGATCGCCGACGACGAGGACGGCCACCTCGCCCACTGCCACGAGGAACTGCTGCGCCTCGCCGCCGCCGGGTACGGCCGGACCATCCGGCGGACGCTGCACGCGTACGCGCTCGCCGAGATCCGCGTCCACCGCGACGTCAGCCTGGCCGTCATGTCCCGTATGGGCCGCATCCTCGCCTGGTCCGCGGCCAGGTCGGCGCTCCTCGCGGCCGGCATCCACGCCGTGTACGCCTACGAGCGGCTGGTGGGCCGCCGCCGGATGACGACCCTGCGCATGCCCGAGCGCCGCGACGCCCTCGGCGGACCCGCCGCCCAGGCGCCCGAGTTCGCCTGACGGCTGACGCGGGACCTACAGCCAACCCCGCCGCTTGAACAGCCGGTACAGCAGCATCTCCAGAGCCGCCATCAGCAGGATCACCGCCGGGTAGGACCAGAGCCAGTGCAGCTCCGGCATGTGCGCGAAGTTCATCCCGTAGATACCGGCGATCATCGTGGGCACCGCGGCCATGGCCGCCCACGCGGAGATCTTCCGCATGTCGTCGTTCTGCTGCACGCCGGTCTGCGCGAGGTGCGCCGACAGGATGTCCGAGACCAGCCGGTCCAGGCTCTCCACCGAGTCGTTGACCCGGGTCAGATGGTCGCTGACGTCCCGGAAGAACGGCCGCGCCTTGTCGTCCACGAAGGGCACGGTGGGGGAGAAGAGGCTCGTGCCGGTGCCGCCCAGGCGGGACATCGGCAGCGCCAGCGGGCCCGTCGCCCGCCGGAACTCCGTGATCCGGCGTTTGAAGGCGTAGATGCGTGAGGCGGAGTGCCGCGAGCCGCCGTCCGGCGAGAAGACCTCCGCCTCCAGCTCCTCCAGGTCCGTCTGGAGCTCGGCGGCCACGTCCAGGTAGTGGTCGACGGTGGTGTCGGCGATGGCGTACAGCACGGCGGTCGGGCCATGGCCGAGCGTCTCCGGCTCCTGTTCGAGCCGGCGCCGTACGGTGGCGAGCCCGTCGCCCTCGCCGTGGCGGACCGTCACCACGAACGAGTCGCCCAGGAAGATCATGATCTCGCCGGTGGAGACGGCGTCGCTGCGCGGCTCGTACACCACGGGCTTGAGCACCACGAACAGGGAGTCGTCGTAGACCTCCAGCTTGGGCCGCTGATGCGCCTTCAGGGCGTCCTCGACCGCCAGGGGATGCAGCGCGAACTCCTCGGTGACCAGGCCGAACTCCTCCTCGCTCGGCTCGTGCAGCCCCACCCACACGAAACCCCCGGCGGCCCGCGCCGCGGCCAGGGCGTCGGAGAGGTCGGCGAAGCCCGGTGTGCGGTGGCCGTCACGGTAGACGGCGCAGTCGACGATCACAGAGCGTGTTCTCCCTTCGGCCGGTCGCCACCCGAAGCGTTCGTACGCCTACCCTGGCCGCATGCCCACGCTGATCCTCGTCAGGCACGGACGTTCCACCGCCAACACCGCCGGACTGCTCGCCGGCTGGACCCCCGGGGTCGCCCTGGACGAACGCGGCACCGTGCAGGCCGCGGCGCTGCCGGGGCGGCTCGACGGACTGCCGATCGCCGAAGTCGTCACCAGTCCGCTGCAGCGCTGCCGGGAAACCGTACGACCGCTGCTGGACGCCCGGCCGGAACTGACCGCGCACACGGACGAGCGGATCGGCGAGTGCCACTACGGCGACTGGTCCGGCCGCAAGCTCGCCGAGCTCAAGGACGAGCCGCTGATGGAGGTGGTGCAGGCGCACCCCTCGGCGGCCGCGTTCCCGGGGGGCGAGTCCATGCGCGCGATGCAGACCCGCGCCGCCGAGGCGGTGCGCGAGTGGAACGCGCGCGTGGAGCGCGACCACGGCGCCGACGCCGTCTACCTGATGTGCTCCCACGGTGACATCATCAAGTCCCTCGTGGCGGACGCGCTCGGCCTTCATCTGGACCTCTTCCAGAGGATCTCCGTCGAACCCTGTTCCGTCACCGCGATCCGCTACACCAGGTTGCGGCCCTTCCTGGTACGGCTCGGCGACACCGGGGACTTCGCGTCCCTGGCACCGCGTGAGGAGCCGGAGGGCGACGACGCACCGGTCGGGGGCGGCGCGGGCGCACCGTGATCGTCGGCCGCAGTAGGGTGAAGCGGTCGCCCTCGACTTCCCGATTCAGACGTTCTCACGATTCCCATGGAGACAGGACGTGTCCCGTCAGGTGTTCCTCTACGACCCCCCGGACCGCTTCGTGGCCGGCACGGTCGGACTGCCCGGGCGCCGTACGTTCTTCCTCCAGGCCACCGCAGGCCCCCGGGTGACCAGCGTGGCCCTGGAGAAGACCCAGGTCGCCGCGCTCGCCGAGCGCATGGACGAACTGCTGGACGAGGTGCTGCGCCGCAGCGGCGGCAGCGCCGCCGTGCCCGCCATGGCGCCCAGCGAGATCGCCGACACCGGCCCGCTGGACACTCCCATCGAGGAGGAGTTCCGGGTGGGCACCATGGCGCTCGCCTGGGACGGTGAGGAACAGCGCATGATCGTCGAGGCGCAGGCCCTCGTCGAGCTCGACGCGGAGTCCGAGGAGGACCTCGCCGAGGCCGAGGAGCGGCTGCTGCAGGACGAGGAGAACGGTCCCCCGATGCTGCGGGTCCGGCTCACCGGCGCGCAGGCGAGGGCCTTCGCCAAGCGCGCCCTCGACGTCGTCAACGCCGGGCGGCCGCCGTGCCCGCTGTGCAGCCTCCCGCTCGACCCGGAAGGACACGTATGTCCGCGCCAGAACGGATACCGCCGCGGAGCGTGACGCCCGGCGCCGAGCCCGCCGAACTGCTCGCCCGGGGTGAGCTGACCGTGCGCGGCCGCATCCGCGAGGCCTCCAACGCGGCACTGTTCTGCACGGTCGCGTACGACGGCCGGGAGGCGTCCTGCGTGTACAAGCCGGTCGCCGGGGAGCGGCCGCTGTGGGACTTCCCCGACGGCACCCTCGCCGCCCGCGAGGTGGCGGCGTACGAGGTCTCCGAGGCGACCGGCTGGTCCCTGGTGCCGCCGACCGTGCTGCGCGACGGCCCGTACGGCGAGGGCATGGTCCAGCTGTGGATCGAGGCGACCCCGGAAGCCGAACTGCTCGCGCTGCTGGACGCCGAGGAACCCGGACCGGGCTGGAAGGCGATCGGCTTCGCCGAGGTCGGCGAGGGGCGCACGGCACTGCTGGTGCACGCCGACGACGAGCGGCTGCGCCGGATGGCCGTGCTGGACGCGGTGATCAACAACGCCGACCGCAAGGGCGGCCACCTGCTGCCGACCCCGGAGGGACACCTCTACGGCATCGACCACGGCGTCACCTTCAACGTCGAGAACAAGCTGCGCACCCTCCTGTGGGGCTGGGCGGGCGAACCGCTCCCGCCGGAGGTCCTGGCCGTCCTCAAGGCCCTGAAGGACACCCTCCGCGACGGCGCCCCCCTCGCGACCCGGCTGGCCGCCCTGATCACCCCGGCCGAACTCGACGCCACCCGCGCACGCGTGACCGCGCTGCTCACCTCCGGCGCACACCCCGAGCCGAGCGGAGAGTGGCCGGCGATCCCATGGCCGCCGGTCTGAGAACAGGGGTCAACCAGCCATCCGGGGTGGTCCGGTTCGTAGATGGGACCGCGGTCCGGTTACGCTCATGACATGCATGCCTGGCCCGCTTCCGAAGTCCCCGCCCTGCCTGGTGAGGGCCGCGACCTCAGGATCCACGACACCGCGACCGGTGGTCTGGTCACACTCGACCCCGGCCCCGTCGCCCGTATCTATGTCTGCGGCATCACGCCGTACGACGCCACCCACATGGGGCACGCGGCGACCTACAACGCGTTCGACCTCGTGCAGCGCGTGTGGCTCGACACCAAGCGGCAGGTGCACTACGTCCAGAACGTGACCGACGTCGACGATCCCCTGCTGGAGCGGGCGCAGCGCGACGACGTCGACTGGGTGGAGCTGGCCGAGCAGGAGACGGCCCTGTTCCGTGAGGACATGACGGCCCTGCGGATGCTGCCGCCCCGGCACTACATCGGCGCCGTGGAGGCCATACCCGGCATCGTCCCGCTGGTCGAAAGACTGCGCGACCTGGGGGCGGCGTACGAGCTCGACGGGGACGTGTACTTCTCCGTCGAGTCCGACCCCCACTTCGGCGAGGTCTCCCGCCTCGACGCGGCGGCCATGCGGCTGCTTTCCGCCGAGCGCGGCGGCGACCCGGATCGCCCGGGCAAGAAGAACCCGCTCGACCCGATGCTGTGGATGGCCGCCCGGGACGGCGAGCCGAGCTGGGACGGGGGGTCCCTCGGCCGCGGCCGGCCCGGCTGGCACATCGAGTGCGTGGCCATCGCCCTGGACCACCTCGGCATGGGCTTCGAGGTGCAGGGCGGCGGCTCCGACCTCGCCTTCCCGCACCACGAGATGGGCGCCTCGCACGCCCAGGTGCTCACCGGCGAGTTCCCCATGGCCAAGGCGTACGTCCACGCCGGCATGGTCGCGCTCGACGGCGAGAAGATGTCCAAGTCCAAGGGCAACCTGGTCTTCGTCTCGCAGCTCAGGCGTGACGGCGTCGACCCCGCCGCCATCCGCCTCGCGCTCCTCGCCCACCACTACCGCTCCGACTGGGAGTGGACCGACCAGGTGCTCCAGGAAGCCGGCGAGCGTCTGGACCGCTGGCGCGCGGCCGTCTCCCGGCCCGACGGCCCGTCCGCGGACGGGCTGGTCGAGGAGATCCGCGACGCCCTCGCCGACGACCTGAACGCCCCGGCGGCCCTCGCCGCGGTCGACCGCTGGGTGGCCCTCCAGCAGGAGCACGGCGGCGAGGACACCGGCGCCCCCGGCGTCGTCTCCCGCGCCGTGGACGCCCTGCTGGGCGTGGCTCTCTGACCCGACCGGCCGGACACGGCAGCAGGGGCGGTGCCCGTCACGCGCACCGCCCCTGATCCGTTCACTCCTCCGACGAGTCGTTCCCGGCGTCCCCGTCGTCCGGCTCCGCCTTCGGCGGTCGCGGCGGCCGGGGCCGGCCGCCGGGGCCGTCCCGCAGATACGAGCCGCCGTCGCCGCCGTCCGCCGTGGCGTGGCCGCCCGACGACGGGCCGCCGCCGTCCCGGCGCCGCAGATACCGCTCGAACTCACGGGCGATCGCCTCGCCCGACGCCTCCGGCAGCTCGGCGGTGTCCCGGGCCTCCTCCAGCGTCTGGACGTACTCCGCGACCTCGCTGTCCTCGGCGGCCAGCTGGTCCACGCCCACCTGCCAGGCACGCGCGTCCTCCGGCAGCTCGCCCAGCGGAATGCGCAGGTCCAGCAGGTCCTCCAGACGGTTGAGGAGGGCCAGCGTGGCCTTCGGGTTCGGCGGCTGCGACACGTAGTGCGGGACCGCCGCCCACAGCGAGACGGCCGGGACACCCGCGTGCGTGCAGGCCTCCTGGAGGATCCCGACGATGCCCGTCGGCCCCTCGTACTTGGTCTCCTCCAGGTCCATGCGGCGGGCCAGATCCGTGTCCGACGTGGTCCCGCTGATGGGGACCGGACGCGTGTGCGGGGTGTCACCGAGCAGCGCGCCCAGGATGACCACCAGCTCCACGCCCAGCTCGTGCGCGAAGCCGAGCAGTTCGTTGCAGAACGAGCGCCAGCGCATGGACGGTTCGATGCCGCGGACCAGCACCAGGTCGCGCGGCTTGTCGCCGCCGACCCGGACCACCGACAACCTGGTCGTCGGCCAGGTGATCTTGCGCACGCCGCCGTCCATGAACACGGTGGGGCGGTTGACCTGGAAGTCGTAGTAGTCCTCGGCGTCCAGCGCCGCGAACACCTCGCCCTTCCACTCCCTCTCCAGATGCGCGACCGCGGTGGAGGCGGCGTCGCCGGCATCGTTCCAGCCCTCGAACGCGGCCACCATGACCGGGTCGATCAGCTCGGGAACCCCCTCGAGCTCGATCACCCAGCGCCTCCTTCCGACGTGCCCTCGCCTGACCCACCAACCTTACGGCGTTCGGCGGGGGCGTCCGCAGCCCCCTTGCACGGGGGAGTGAACGGATCACTGCCCCGTCCGAGTCCTTCGAACACCCATGATCGCCGCCCCGGCGGCCCCGCCCGTCCACGGGTCCACACCTCCGATGGATCACCGGGCCGAGCGCAGCCACTGCTCCACGCTCGCGATGTGCACCGTCGCCCACGAACGCGCCGCCTCCGCGTCCCGGTCGCGCAGCGCGCCGAGGATCGCGCGGTGCTCGCTCAGGGTGCGGCCGACCGCGTCCCGCCGGGCCAGTCCGCGCCAGACGCGGGCCCGGGTGGCGGGACCGGACAACCCGTCGAGCAGGGAGCACAGGACCGAGTTGCCGCAGCCCCGCGCGATGCCCCGGTGGAACTCCAGATCGCAGGCGACCAGCTCCTCCACCGAGGGATCGCCGCCGAGCGCGTCAAACCGGGCGTCGAGCGCGGCCAGTTGCTCCTCGCTGATGCGGGACGCCGCCATCGCGGTCGCCGCCGGTTCCAGGATGCGGCGCACCGCCAGGAACTCCAGCGCCGTGTCGGCGCGGTGGAAGTCGACGACGAACCCCAGTGCCTCCAGGAGCAGTTGGGGATCCAGGCTGGTGACGTACGTGCCGTCGCCCTGCCGCACGTCCAGGACCCGGATCAGGGACAGCGCCCGCACGGCCTCCCGCAGGGAGTTGCGCGACAGCCCCAGTCCGGCGGCGAGTGCGCTCTCCTTGGGCAGCCGGTCGCCGGGCCGCAGCGCACCGGAGACGATCATCCCCTTGATCTTCTCGATCGCCTCGTCGGTCACCGCCATGACCGGCCTCCCCAGCGCGCTCAGACATCGGATGTCTCGGCCCATTATGGAGGCTCCCCGGACCGGCCCGGGAGGAAAACGCACAGCTCGGCGCCGCGGCCGGCACCCCCTGCGGGGGAGCCGGCCGCGGCGCCGGCCCGGCGGCTTCGCTCACTGCCCGCCGGGCCGCCTCCGGTCGAGCAGGTCCCGCACCTTCGCCCGTACGTCGTCCGTGGCCAGGCCGCGGATCGTCAGCGTCGTACGCCGGCGCAGCACGTCGTCCGCCGTCTGGGCCCACTCGTGGTCCCGGGCCCAGACGACCTGCGCCCAGATCTCCGGGGCGTCCGGGTGGACCCGCTCGCCCAGCTCCGGGTTCTCGTTGGCCAGCCGGGCGATGTCGAAGGCCAGCGAACCGTAGTGCGTGGCCAGGTGCTTGGCGGTGTCGGCCGCCATGCGCGGACCGGGCGCCGGACGGTCCACGAGGAGCCGGTGGGCGACCGCCCGCGGGTTGGCGATGCCCGGCAGCGGCAGCCGCTTCGGCAGGGAGGAGATCGGCTCGAAGTCCTCGCCCAGCGGGGCGCTCGGCAGGGACTCCAGCTTCTTCATCACCGTCCGGCCGATGTGCCGGAAGGTGGTCCACTTGCCGCCCGCCACGGACAGCATGCCGCCCCTGCCCTCCGTCACCACCGTCTCGCGCCTGGCCTTGGCGGTGTCCCCGGGGCCGCCCGGCAGTACCCGCAGCCCGGCGAACGCGTACGTGATCAGGTCGCGGTCGAGCTGCCGGCCGCGTACGGAGAACGCGGCCTCGTCGAGTATCTGGGCGATGTCCTTGTCGTCGACCGCGACATCGGCCGGGTCGCCCTCGTACTCCTCGTCGGTCGTGCCGAGCAGCAGTATGTCCTCCCAGGGGAGGGCGAAGGTGATGCGGTACTTGTCGATCGGCGTGGCCAGCGCGGCCTTCCACGGGGAGGTGCGCTTGAGCACCAGGTGGGCGCCCTTGGACAGGCGGATCGACGGCGCCGCGTTCGGATCCTCCATCCTGCGCAGGTGGTCCACCCAGGGGCCGGTCGCGTTCAGCACCAGGCGGGCGTCCACCCCGAACTCCTCGGCGGACAGCCGGTCCCTCAGCTCGGCGCCGGTGACCCGGCCCCGGGTGAAGCGCAGACCGGTCACCTCGGCGTGGTTGAGGACGACCGCGCCCGACTCGACGGCGGCGCGGACGGTCATCAGCGCCATGCGCGCGTCGTTCATCTGGTCGTCGCCGTAGACGGCCACCGCCCTGAGGCTCTCGGTGCGCAGCTCCGGCACGTCCTGCGCGGCCCTCGCCGGGCTGAGCAGGTGGCCGACGCCGTCGCCGAAGGCGGACAGCGCGGAGTAGGCGAACACGCCCGCCCCGAGCTTCGCCGCGCCGTGCGGACCGCCCTTGTACACGGGGAGGTAGAAGGTGAGCGGGTTCGCCAGATGCGGAGCCACCTGGCGGGAGACCGCACGGCGCTCGAAGTGGTTCTCCGCCACCAGCTTCACCGCGCCGGTCTGCAGGTAGCGCAGGCCCCCGTGGAGCAGCTTGGAGGAGGCGGAGGAGGTGGCGCCGGCGAAGTCGCCGGCGTCGACCAGAGCCACCCTGAGACCGGACTGCGCGGCGTGCCAGGCGGTGGAGATGCCCAGGATGCCGCCGCCGATCACGAGGAGGTCGTAGGCCGCCTTCGAGAGCTGCTCCCGGGTCTCGGCACGGCTCGGGTTCGGGCCGCAGGACGGAACCGTTCCCAGGGCGGGCACGGACTGCAGGGTGGACTGACCGGTCATCGCTTGTTCTTGCTCCTCGTCGGCTTTCGTCGGCTTTCGTCAGCTCTCGTCGTCGAGCCAGCCCATGGTCCGCTCGACGGCCTTGAGCCAGTTCTTGTACTCACGGTCGCGGATGTCCGCGTCCATGCGGGGGGTCCATTCGGCGGCCCGGCGCCAGTTGGCGCGCAGGTCGTCGGTGCTGCTCCAGAAGCCGACGGCGAGACCGGCGGCGTAGGCGGCGCCGAGGCAGGTGGTCTCGGCGACCATCGGGCGCACCACGGGGGCGTCCAGGAAGTCCGCGAGCATCTGCATCAGCAGGTTGTTGGAGGTCATGCCGCCGTCGACCTTCAGCGCCGTCAGCTCGACACCGGAGTCCTTGGTCATGGCGTCCGCGATCTCCCGCGTCTGCCAGGCGGTGGCCTCCAGGACGGCGCGCGCGAGGTGCGCCTTGGTCACGTACCGCGTCAGGCCGGCGATCACCCCGCGGGCGTCGGAGCGCCAGTACGGGGCGAACAGGCCGGAGAAGGCGGGCACGAAGTAGGCGCCGCCGTTGTCCTCGACCGACAGCGCGAGCGTCTCGATCTCGGCGGCGGTGGAGATCAGGCCCATCTGGTCGCGCATCCACTGCACCAGGGAGCCGGTGACGGCGATCGAGCCCTCCAGGGCGTAGACCGGCTTGTCGTCGCCGATCCGGTAGCCGACGGTGGTCAGCAGTCCGCTGTACGAGTTGATGATCTTGTCGCCGGTGTTCATCACCATGAAGGTGCCGGTGCCGTACGTCGACTTGGTCTCGCCCTCGGAGAAGCAGGTCTGGCCGAACAGGGCCGCCTGCTGGTCGCCGAGCGCCGAGGCGACCGGGATGCCGCCGAGCAGGTCGCCCAGCTTGCCGCCCTTGATCTCGCCGTAGACCTCGGCGGAGGAACGGATCTCGGGCAGGATCCGCGTCGGTACGCCGATCGACTCGGCGATCTTCTGGTCCCACTCCATGGTGTGCAGGTTCATCAGGAGGGTCCGGGAGGCGTTGGTGACGTCCGTGACGTGCTTGCCGCCGTCCGTGCCGCCGGTCAGGTTCCAGATGACCCAGGTGTCCATGGTCCCGAACAGCAGGTCGCCCGCCTCGGCGCGCTCGCGCAGTCCCTCGACGTTGTCGAGCAGCCAGCGGGCCTTGGGACCGGCGAAGTAGGAGGCGAGGGGGAGGCCGGTCTCGCGGCGGAAGCGGTCCTGGCCGACGTTGCGGCCCAGTTCCTTGCACAGGGCGTCGGTGCGGGTGTCCTGCCAGACGATGGCGTTGTGGACGGGCTCACCGGTGTTCCGGTCCCACAGCACGGTGGTCTCGCGCTGGTTGGTGATGCCGATGGCCTCGATGTCGGCGCGGGTGATGCCGGCCTTCGCGATGGCTCCGGCGACGACCTCCTGCACGTTGGTCCAGATCTCGGTGGCGTTGTGTTCGACCCAGCCCGGCTTGGGGAAGATCTGTTCGTGTTCCTTCTGGTCGACGGAGACGATCCGGCCGTCCCGGTCGAAGACGATGCAGCGGCTCGAGGTGGTGCCCTGGTCGATGGCGGCGATGAAGGGCCCTTGGCCGTGGGATGCGAGGCCGGCGGTGTGGGCGTCCGTCACTGTCTGCTCCTGGGGTCCGTGGTCGATGGGGCGGGGGTACGGCGTTCGGGGTGCGGCGCGGTGCGCTGTGCGCGAGGGCTCGGAGAGCGGTGCCCGTCAGGCGAAGGCGGCGTTGTAGATGCCCGCGCCGATGGCGCCGCCGATGAGCGGGCCGACCACCGGGATCCAGGCGTAGCCCCAGTCGGATCCGCCCTTGTTGGGCAGGGGCAGCAGGGCGTGGACGATGCGAGGGCCGAGGTCACGGGCGGGGTTGATGGCGTAGCCCGTGGGGCCGCCGAGGGAGAGGCCGATCGAGACGACGACGAGGGCGGTGATCAGGCCGCCGAGGACGCCGAGGCCGTTGCCCTGGTCGTTCAGGCCCTGGGTGAGGACCGCGAGGATCAGCACGACGGTGCCGACGATCTCCGTGGCGAGGTTCTGCGCCGCGTGCCGGATCTCGGGGCCGGTGGAGAAGATGCCGAGGACGGGGCCCGCGCCCTTCTCCTGGGCCTCGACCGCCTTGGCGGCGGTGGTCTGGGCGCCGGGGCCGCCGACGATCTCCCGGTCGGTGAGGTGGGCGTGGAACTGGCCGTAGTAGGCCACCCAGACCAGGGTCGCGCCGATCATGGCGCCGAGCATCTGGCCGCCGAGGTAGGTCGGGACGTTCGTCCAGTCGCTGTTCTTGATCGCGAGGGCGACCGTCACGGCCGGGTTGAGGTGGGCGCCGGAGAGCGGGCCCGAGATGTACACGGCCGTCATCACGGCGAAACCCCACCCGAAGGCGATGGCGAGCCAGCCGGCGTTGCGGGCCTTGGAGGCCTTCAGCGTCACCGCGGCGCAGACGCCGCCGCCGAGCAGGATGAGTACGGCGGTACCGATGGTCTCGCCGATGAAGATGTCGGAGCTGGACACCCGCGACTCCTTTGTCCTTCGTCCAGAGGTAGCCGAACCCCGGGTCCCTCCGTCCGGGAGCTCGCGCCCTCGTGGGTGAGGGCGAATGCCGGCCCTTGGCGTTGTCACACTCTAGCGCGTATTACCGCAAGGCGTTCGACAATGCCGACCGTTGGACGGGAGTCTCGCCTCGCACCAGGCGACCGTCAAGGCCCCCGGTACCGAAACCGCGATCGTTACTGATCGCGAAGGATCCCGGCGGCCGGCGGCCGGCGGCAGGCGGCACGCGTGAGCGGGCGCGGTGGCGGGTCACGAGGTCACGGCGGCCGGCCGTGGGCGCGGTGACAGGCCCGCGAGGGCGTGGTGGCGGGCCGTGCAGGAGAGGAGGCAGGCTGAGCGGGCGCGGCGGCACGCCGCGTGGGCATGGCGAAGGTCGGTGCGTCTTGAGGCGTGAGCCACGCAATGGCCTCGTGCCCGGTTGCATGGCGGGTGCCAGTGGCCCCGCGCCCGGTCGCACGGGCCGTGCGCAGCGGTTCCGCGGCTTGGTGCGGCGGACAGAAGCGTCCGGCGCCGAGGCCTCGCGAAACCGTGGGGGCGCGGTCCCGGACTGCCGTGGCCAGTTCGTGGGGGAGCCCGTCCTCTCGGCGCTCCCGCAGCATGGCCCCGGACGGTGATGCCGGTTGCGTGGGCACGGCGGCGGGCCGGGCGGGCATGGCCATCGGTCGTCCGGGCACGCCGAAAGCCCGTGCGCCCGGAGGCGTGCCGCCCTGATTGGACGGGAGGAGCTCAGTGGCACCGTGCCTGGTCGCACGGGACGCGCCCCGCGATCCCGCGGCTTGGTGCGGCGGTCGGAAGCGCTCGGCGCCGCAGTCCCGTGGGACCGCTCGGGGCGCCGGTCCCGGATCGGCGCGACGAGTTCGTGGCGGGGCTCGTCCTCTTGGCGCACCCGTTCCACGGCGCCGGTGATGCCGGTCGACGGGCACCCGCGGCCGACCGGGCGGACATGGTGAAGGCAGTTGCGGCCAGAGGCGTACCGGCCCGGTCGTACGGGCGGGGCGCAGGGGCTCCGCCCCTGGTCGTACGGGACGTGAGCAGGGACCCCGCGCCCGGTTGCGCGGCCCGCGGCTTCCCGTGGTGGTCAGAAGCGTCCGGCGCCCAGGTCGCGGGAGACCGCGCGGGCGCAGTCCCGGACCGCCGCGACGAGTTCGTGGCGCAGCTCGCCCTCGCGGCACACCCGCTCCACGGCGCCGGTGATGCCGACCGCGCCGACCGGCATCCGCCGCCGGTCGTGAATGGGCGCGGCGATGGAGGCGACGCCCTCCCAGGTCTCCTCGACGTCGGCGGCGTAGCCACGCGCGCGCGTGAGGTCGAGGATGTGCTCGAAGTCGTCGATCCCGCACACGGTCCGGTCCGTGAACGCCTTGCGGTCGGCCTCGACCGCCTCGCTGTGCGCCACCGGGTCGTACGCCGCCAGCACTTTGCCCAGAGCCGTGCAGTGCAGCGGCTGCATCGCCCCGATCTCCAGCACCTGCCGGCTGTCGTCCGGGCGGAAGACGTGGTGCACGATCAGCACGCCGTGCTGGTGCAGTACGCCCAGGTACACGCTCTCCCCGCTGGACCGGGCCAGGTCGTCCGTCCACACCAGCGCGCGGGCCCGCAGTTCGTGCACGTCGAGGTAGGTGGTGCCCAGGCGCAGCAGCTCCGCGCCCAGCTGGTACCGCCCGGAGGCCTCGTCCTGTTCGACGAAGCCCTCGTGCTGGAGGGTGCGCAGGATGCCGTGGGCGGTGCCCTTGGCGAGGCCCAGTGAGGAGGCGATGTCCGACAGGCCCAGCCGCCGCTCACCGCCCGCCAGCAACCGCAGCATCGCGGCCGCCCGCTCGAGCGACTGGATGTTCCGTGCCATCGCCGTCCTGCCTCCGTCCCCTTCGACCGCCGGCGGACGACTCTCGTCGTGGCGCCCGTTCGGCAATGCCGAACACTACCGCTCCGTGCCGATCCCCCGCCAATGGTCGGCCGTCACCTGTGGCGCGACCCCGCCACCCGGGGTGTTCCGGCCGTCATCCTCGTCCGCTTGGTGGACGCCGTGACCGTCAGGGGCCGGTCCCGGCTACCCTGGCGGCGTGCGCCTCGCCCGGGCAGCGCCGTGCTCGCTCCCGGGAACGCGCAAAGCCGACAGCCGTCGCACCCCCAAGGGAGCCCCTTCATGGCCTCGTTGCCGCCGACCCCTTCCGCCGACAGCCGGACCCGTGCGTCCGCCCTGCGCGAGGCACTCGCCACCCGTGTGGTGGTCGCCGACGGAGCGATGGGCACCATGCTTCAGGCCCAGGAGCCCTCGCTGGACGACTTCCAGCAGCTGGAGGGCTGCAACGAGGTCCTGAACGTCACCCGCCCCGACATCGTCCGTTCGGTCCACTCCGCCTACTTCGAGGTCGGCGTGGACTGCGTGGAGACCAACACGTTCGGGGCCAACCTGACCGCCCTGGGCGAGTACGACATCGCCGAGCGGGTCGCCGAGCTGTCCGAGGCCGGCGCCCGGATCGCCCGTGAGGCGGCGGACGCGTTCACCGCCGCGGACGGCCGCCCCCGCTGGGTGCTGGGCTCCATGGGCCCGGGTACGAAGCTGCCGACGCTCGGCCACACCACCTTCGCCGCCATCCGCGACGCCTACCGGCAGAACGCCGAGGGACTGCTCGCCGGAGGCGCGGACGCGCTGCTGGTGGAGACCACCCAGGACCTGCTCCAGACCAAGGCCTCCGTCATCGCCGCCCGCCGTGCGATGGAGACCGCCGGGTACGAGGTCCCGCTGATCGTGTCGGTGACGGTGGAGACGACCGGCACCATGCTGCTGGGCTCGGAGATCGGCGCCGCGCTGACGGCGCTGGAGCCGCTGGGCGTCGACATGATCGGCCTGAACTGCGCCACCGGCCCCGCCGAGATGAGCGAGCACCTGCGCTACCTGTCCCGGCACGCGCGCGTCCCGCTGTCGTGCATGCCGAACGCCGGTCTCCCCGTGCTGACCAAGGACGGCGCGCACTACCCGCTGACGGCGCCGGAGCTGGCCGACGCACAGGGCCACTTCGTCCGCGACTACGGACTGTCCCTGGTGGGCGGCTGCTGCGGCACCACGCCGGAGCACCTGCGCCAGGTGGTCGAGCGGGTGCGGGACCTGTCCCCGGTGGAGCGCCGCCCGCGCCCGGAGCCGGGCGCGGCCTCCCTGTACCAGACCGTGCCCTTCCGCCAGGACACGTCCTACCTGGCGATCGGCGAGCGGACGAACGCCAACGGGTCGAAGAAGTTCCGTGAGGCCATGCTCGAGGGCCGCTGGGACGACTGCGTGGAGCTGGCGCGCGAGCAGATCCGCGAGGGCGCGCACATGCTGGACCTGTGCGTGGACTACGTCGGCCGGGACGGGGTCGCGGACATGCGGGAGCTGGCGGGCCGGTTCGCCACGGCCTCGACGCTGCCGATCGTGCTGGACTCCACCGAGGTGGACGTGATCCGGGCCGGGCTGGAGCAGCTGGGCGGCCGCGCGGTGATCAACTCGGTGAACTACGAGGACGGCGACGGACCCGAGTCGCGGTTCGCGCGGGTGACGGCCCTGGCGCGGGAGCACGGGGCGGCGCTGATCGCGCTGACCATCGACGAGGAGGGCCAGGCCCGTACCGCCGAGAAGAAGGTGGAGATCGCCGAGCGGCTGATCGCGGACCTGACCGGCAACTGGGGCATCCGTGAGGAGGACATCCTCGTCGACTGCCTGACCTTCACCATCTGCACCGGCCAGGAGGAGTCCCGGGGCGACGGTGTGGCCACCATCGAGGGCATCCGGGAGCTGAAGCGGCGGCACCCGGAGGTGCAGACGACGCTGGGCCTTTCGAACATCTCCTTCGGTCTGAACCCGGCCGCCCGGATCCTGCTGAACAGCGTGTTCCTGGACGAGTGCGTCAAGGCGGGCCTGGACTCGGCGATCGTGCACGCCAGCAAGATCCTGCCGATCGCCCGCTTCGACGAGGAGCAGGTCACCACCGCGCTCGACCTGATCCACGACCGCCGCCGCGAGGGCTACGACCCGCTGCAGAAGCTCATGCAGCTCTTCGAGGGCGCCACGGCGAAGTCGCTGAAGGCCGGCAAGGCCGAGGAACTGGCCGCGCTGCCGCTGGAGGAGCGGCTGAAGCGGCGGATCATCGACGGCGAGAAGAACGGCCTGGAGCAGGACCTGGACCAGGCCCTGGAGACGCGCAAGGCCCTGGACATCGTCAACGACACCCTGCTGGACGGCATGAGGGTGGTCGGTGAGCTGTTCGGCTCCGGGCAGATGCAGCTGCCGTTCGTGCTCCAGTCGGCCGAGGTGATGAAGAACGCGGTCGCCCACCTGGAGCCGCACATGGAGAAGACCGACGAGGCGGGCAAGGGCACGATCGTGCTGGCGACCGTACGCGGTGATGTGCACGACATCGGCAAGAACCTCGTCGACATCATCCTGTCCAACAACGGCTACAACGTGGTCAACCTGGGCATCAAGCAGCCGGTCTCGGCGATCCTGGAGGCGGCCGAGGAGCACCGGGCCGACGTGATCGGCATGTCCGGGCTGCTGGTGAAGTCCACGGTGATCATGAAGGAGAACCTGGAGGAGCTCAACGCCCGCGGCCTGGCGACCGGCTACCCGGTCATCCTCGGCGGCGCCGCCCTGACCCGCGCCTATGTCGAACAGGACCTGCACGAGCTGTACGACGGGGAGGTCCGCTACGCCCGCGACGCGTTCGAGGGCCTGCGCCTGATGGACGCCCTGATCGGGGTCAAGCGGGGCGTGCCCGGGGCGAAGCTGCCCGAACTCCGGCAGCGCCGGGTGCGGGCCGCCACCGCCCAGGCGGACGAGGAGCAGCGGCCCGAGGAGGGGCACGTCCGCTCCGACGTGGCCACCGACAACCCGGTCCCCGAGCCGCCGTTCTGGGGAACGCGGGTGATCAAGGGCATCCAGCTCAAGGAGTACGCGTCCTGGCTGGACGAGGGCGCCCTGTTCAAGGGCCAGTGGGGGCTCAAGCAGGCCCGCACCGGCTCCGGGCCCACCTACGAGGAACTCGTCGAGAGCGAGGGCCGGCCCCGGCTGCGCGGCCTGCTGGAGAGGCTCCAGACGGACGGCCTGCTGGAGGCCGCGGTGGTCCACGGCTACTTCCCCTGCGTGTCCAAGGACGACGACCTGATCATCCTGGACGACCAGGGCAACGAGCGCACCCGCTTCACCTTCCCCCGCCAGCGCCGCGGCCGCCGGCTGTGCCTGGCGGACTTCTTCCGCCCGGAGGAGTCGGGGGAGAGGGACGTGGTCGGCTTCCAGGTCGTCACCGTCGGCTCGAGGATCGGCGAGGAGACCGCGCGGCTGTTCGCCGCCGACTCCTACCGCGACTATCTGGAGCTGCACGGGCTGTCCGTGCAGCTGGCCGAGGCGCTCGCCGAGTACTGGCACGCCCGGGTGCGCGCCGAGCTGGGCTTCGCAGGTGAGGACCCCGCCGACATCGAGGACATGTTCGCCCTGAAGTACCGGGGCGCCCGGTTCTCCCTCGGCTACGGCGCCTGCCCCGACCTGGAGGACCGTGCCAAGATCGCCGACCTCCTCCGCCCCGAGCGGATCGGCGTCCACCTGTCCGAGGAGTTCCAGCTCCACCCCGAGCAGTCCACCGACGCCATCGTGATCCACCACCCGGAGGCCAAGTACTTCAACGCCCGCTGACCCGGGGATTCCCCTGGTCACCGGCACGGTCGAGAGGTCCTGCGGGCCCCAGCGGAGGGCAGCGGTCCGTCGGACCGGCCGTCCTCGCGCGCAACCCCGGTGCCGTCGTGCGCCGATGCCGTTGCGGGCGGTTCGTGCGGGCATTTCGGTTGTGGGCGTCGTACAATTGTCGGTCCATCGCAGGCCGGTTCCCCGTGTGGGAACCGGCCTGATCGTCCCTCAAGGAGGTATGCGCGGATGACCAGCACGGTACCGGCGCTCGGAACCCGTATGGCCGAAGGCTCAGCCTTGCAGGCCGTGCTCCTGGACATGGACGGAACCCTGGTGGACACCGAGGGCTTCTGGTGGGACGTCGAGGTGGAGGTGTTCGCCGCCCTCGGACACAGGCTCGACGACTCCTGGAGACACGTCGTCGTCGGTGGCCCCATGACCCGCAGCGCGGGCTTCCTCATCGAGGCCACCGGCGCCGCCGTCACCCTCGCCGAGGTCACCACCCTGCTGAACGAGGGCTTCGAGGCCCGTATCGACGGCGCGCTGCCCCTGATGCCGGGCGCCGCACGGCTGCTGGCCGAACTGTCCGAGCAGCGGATCCCCACCGCCCTGGTCTCCGCCTCCCACCGCCGCATCATCGACCGGGTCCTGACCTCGCTCGGCCCCCAGCACTTCGCCCTGTCCGTGGCCGGCGACGAGGTCCTGCGCACCAAGCCGCACCCCGACCCCTACCTGCTGGCCGCCGCGGGCCTCGGCGCGGACCCCACCCGGTGCGCCGTCATCGAGGACACCGCCACCGGAGTCGCCGCGGCGGAGGCCGCCGGCTGCCGGGTCGTCGCCGTCCCCTCGGTCGCCCCCATCCCCCCGGCCTTCCGGCGGACCGTCGTCCCCACTCTCGAAGACGTGGACCTGTCATTTCTGCGCGGCCTGATGACAGAAATGCGCTAACCGTTCACCCAGCGTGCCAAGTCCCGTGGAAAAGGCCTGCGAACCGGATGTCCGAGCGAATTCAAAGCTCGCCGTATGGCCGAATTCCGGCAGCCGTTCCCCTACTTGTGCGTGTGACGTTCCCCACTCGCCGGGGGGTCGACAACGGGTCCGGGGCGTGCTGTCCGCCCCCTCTCGGGTGTCGTGCGCGCGCCCTTGTGTCCCGTTTGGTGGAACGCTGCACGAATCCTTCCGGCGACGGGTTTCCGGTCCGTCCGCACCCGGTTCCGCTGCGTGATGGGAGCTCAACTCCGGTGGCCGCGAACGGTCCTGCGAGGGAGGACTAATCTCGTCGCGAGAACATCGACCCTGCCCCCGTGATCCGTCGCAACACCCTGCATGCCGGATACACGGACAAGACAGCTCTGGAGAAACTCGAGCATGAACCGCAAGACTTTGGTGCTGCCGGCCGTGGTCGGTCTGCTCGCGCCGGTACTCGCCGCGTGCGGCGGTTCCGACAGCGGCAGCAAGAGCGGCGACGCCATCGTCGTCGGCACCACGGACCGGTTCACCGCTTCGCAGGACGCCCCGGCGCCCGTCGACCCGGCGTACGCCTACGACGTCGGTACCTGGAACATCCTGCGCCAGACCGTGCAGACCCTGATGATCCAGCCCAAGGGCGACGGCGACCCCGTCCCGGAGGCGGCCGAGAAGTGCGGCTTCACGGACAGCGGCAACGAGCGTTACGCCTGCACCCTGCGTGAGGGCCTGAAGTTCGCCAGCGGCGAGCCCATCACCGCGGCCGACGTGAAGTTCTCCGTCGACCGCGCCATCTCCATCAACGCGGACAGCGGCGTGTCCGGCCTGCTCTCCACCGTGGACACCGTGGAGACCCAGGGCGACCGTGAGGTCATCTTCCACCTCAACACGGCCGACGCCATCTTCCCGTACAAGCTGTCGACGCCCGTCGCGGGCATCGTCAACCCCAAGGACTACGAGAAGGACAAGCTCCGCGACGGCTTCGCCGTGGACGGCTCCGGCCCGTACACCCTGAAGGCCAACGTCAAGAACGGCGAGATGGTCGACGGGGTCTTCACCAAGAACCCCAACTACCAGGGGACGTTGAAGCTCAACAACGACAAGGTGCAGATCCGCTCCTTCGCGGACGCCGACACCATGGGCGACGCGCTGGACAAGGGCGACATCGACGTCATGACCCGCAGCATGTCGCCCGAGCAGATCCGCACGCTGTCGGCCGCCAAGGACAGCAAGGTCGGCATCGTCGAGACGGCCGGCCTGGAGATCCGCTACCTGGCCTTCAACACCGACGCCCCGACGGTGAAGACCAAGGCCGCGCGTGAGGCCATGGCCCAGATCATCAACCGCAGCGAACTCGTCTCCGAGGTCTACGGCACCCAGGCCGAGCCGCTGTACTCGATGGTCCCGGCCACCATCACCGGTCACTCCAACTCCTTCTTCAACCGGTACGGCGACCCCAGCGTGACCAAGGCCCGTTCGCTGCTGGAGAAGGCCGGTGTCACCACCCCGGTGAAGCTGACGATGCACTACACGACGGACCACTACGGGCCTGCCACCAAGAAGGAGTTCGAGATCCTTCGGCAGCAGCTCAACGGCAGCGGTCTGTTCGAGGTCGACATCCAGGGCACCCCCTGGGACACCTTCCGCCCGGCGGAGAAGAAGGGCGAGTACGACGTCTACGGCATGGGCTGGTTCCCCGACTTCCCGGACGCCGACAACTACCTGGCGCCGTTCCTCGACAAGGGCAACACCCTCAACACCCCCTACGCCAACAACGAGATCCGCGACATCCTGATCCCGAAGTCCCGTCGCCAGGCCGACCGGCTCTCCGCTTCCACCAGCCTGACGGACATTCAGGACATCGTCGCCAGCGAGGTCCCGCTGATCCCGCTCTGGCAGGGCAAGCAGTACGTCGCCGCCCGCGACAACATCACGGGCACGGCGTACGCCCTCAACTCCTCGGCGACGCTTCAGCTGTGGGAGCTCGGCCGCGGTGTGGGCGGCTGATCCGCCACCATCCCCACGGCGAAGGGCGCCCCTCCCGGTCTTCCGGGAGGGGCGCCCTTCGCCGTTGCCTTGCCTTGCGGGGGCCGCCGCTACTGCGCGCCGGGGCGCACCAGTCCGCTCTCGTACGCGTACACCGCGGCCTGCACGCGGTCGCGCAGCCCCAGCTTCGTCAGTACGTGCCCGACATGCGTCTTGACGGTCGTCTCGCTGACGAACAGATCGGCGGCGATCTCCGCGTTGGACAAGCCGCGCGCCACCAGCTTCAGCACCTCCACCTCACGGTCGGTGAGGGTGTGCAGCGTGTCCGGCACCGGCTCCTCCCCGGAGGGCAGATGCGTGGCGTACTTGTCCAGCAGCCGGCGCGTGATGCTCGGCGCCAGCATCGCCTCGCCGGCCGCGACCACGCGGATCGCCTGCACCAGCTCGTTGGCGGGCGCGTCCTTGAGCAGGAAGCCGCTCGCGCCGGCGCGCAGCGCCTCCACCACGTACTCGTCGAGGTCGAAGGTGGTGAGGACCAGCACCTTCGCCGGACCGTTCCGTTCCGGTCCGGTGATCTGCCGGGTCGCCTCGACGCCGTCCATCCGCGGCATGCGGATGTCCATCAGCACCACGTCGGGCTGAAGGGCCCGCACCTGGTCCAGGGCCTGCAGGCCGTCTCCGGCCTCGCCCACGACCGCGATGTCCTGCTCGGCCTCCAGGATCATCCGGAACCCGGTGCGCAGCAGCGGCTGGTCGTCGACCAGTAGGACGCGGATGGCCACGTGAGTCTCCTTCGCTAGTCCGGCCCCATTCTGCCCTGCGCCGTCGTGCCGGACTCCGCCGCCCTCACCGGCAGCGGGTAGGGCGGGGGAGTGCCGCCGAACTCCGGGCAGTGGGCCTGGTGGTCGCACCAGCCGCACAGCTTGGTGGGGCGCGGCCGCCAGTCACCGGTCTCGGTGGCCAGCCGGATCGCCTCCCACAGCGCCAGCAGCTTGCGCTCCACCCGCTCCAGGTCGGCGGGGACCGGGTCGTAGGTCAGTACGTCGCCGCTGCCCAGGTACACCAGTTGCAGCCGCCGCGGGAGGACCCTCTTCAGCCGCCACACCACCAGGGCGTAGAACTTCATCTGGAACAGCGCGCCCTCGGCGTACTCGGGGCGGGGCGCCTTGCCCGTCTTGTAGTCGACGATCCGCACCTCGCCCGTGGGCGCCACGTCCACCCGGTCGATGATCCCGCGCAGCGTCAGCCCCGAGTCCAGCTCCGCCTCGACGAACAGCTCCCGCTCGGCGGGCTCCAGCCGCGTCGGGTCCTCCAGCGTGAACCAGCGCTCCACCAGCCGCTCCGCCTCCGCCAGCCAGCGCGCCAGCCGCTCGCCGTCGGTGTCGTCCGCGAACAGCTCCACCAGCTCGGGCCGCGCCTCGCGCAGCCGCTGCCACTGGCCCGGGACCAGTTCCTTGGCCCGTGGCGCGGTCCGCTCCCCGGCGGGCGCGTCGAACAGCCGCTCCAGTACGGCGTGCACCAGCGTGCCCCGCGTCGCGGCCTCACTCGGCTTCTCCGGCAACCGGTCGATCACCCGGAACCGGTACAGCAACGGACACTGCATGAAGTCCCCGGCCCGCGAGGGAGACAGTGAACTGGGCGGTGCGACAGCCCGGCGGCCCTCCACGCCCGAGCCCCCGTCGCCACCCGGCACGTCCGCACCCGGCGCCGCAGCCGCCTCGCTTCCGCCCGGCGCCGCGTCATCCGCCACGGGACGGCCGACGACCTCGTCGCGCACATCCGCTCCACCGCCGCTCGCACCGCCCGCGGCCGCAGGGCCCGCGTCGCCTCCGCCGGCCACCGCAGCGTGCGCCGCGCCGGTCGTCGTGCCCTGCCCGGCGGCCGCCTGTGCGGGGACCGTCGTCCGCGCCGCGTTCGGCGGCCGGGCCGACTCCGGCTCGGGCTGCAACTCGGCGGCCCGCGGCGCGCTGTGGCGTGACCGGGCCGGTCCGACGTCGCCGTGCGGGGTGCCGGGCTCGCCCTCCGTGCTCGTCTCCATGCACCAGACCCTACGACCCACCACTGACAGTGACCCGGGGACGGTCATGTTGTGCGCGAAGCGGGGAAAACACATTGGGGTGCCGGGCGTGACCGGTTGCCACGGCCGCATACCATCGACCCGAGACCTTCCGGCCGTCAGGCACGGAAGATGTGCTTCGAACGAGGGGACACCGTGGACGTGAGCGGCGGGAGCGGACAGCCGCGTTCCGGCAAGGACGAGTCGGCAGATCGCCGCACGGGCCCGGTGGACCCGGCCCCCGACTCCGTGGGCCCGGGCGCCGAGCCGGCCGACGCGGCCCCGCCCGAGCCGGCCTCGCCGACCGCCGCCCCTGCCCCCGCGGCGGAGGGCGGGACGGAGGAGACGGAGGAGCGGGACCGTTCCGGCGACACCCCGTCGGAGCCGCCCGTCACCGACGACGCCCACCCTGACGCCCACCCCGAGCGCGGCTACGCCCACGGCGGCGACCCGGCCGCCGGACGCGAAGCCGGTACCCGTCCCGAGGGTGCCGCCGACGCTCCCGGCGACCGCACGCGTCCCGAGTCCCACCACGACCGCGCTCTCGCCCGTTCCGGCACCGGACAGGAGCCGCCGCGGCGCCCGAGCGACCTCAGGGGCGGGCTCCTCATGGGGCGGCCCTTCGGGGTGCCCGTGTACGTGGCGCCCAGTTGGTTCCTCGTGGCCGCGCTGATCACCTGGGTGTTCGGCGGACAGCTCGACCGGGTGCTGCCCGAACTCGGTGCGGCCCGCTACCTCGTCGCCCTGTTCTTCGCGGTCGCCTTCTACGGCTCCGTCCTCGTCCACGAGCTCGCCCACACCATCGCCGCCCTCCGCTTCAAGCTCCCGGTCCGGCGTATCCAGCTCCAGTTCTTCGGCGGCGTCTCCGAGATCGAGAAGGAGGCCGAGACCCCCGGCCGCGAGTTCGTCCTGGCCTTCGTCGGCCCGCTGCTGTCGCTGATCCTCGCCGGTGTCTTCTACGCCGCCCTGCGGCCCCTCGAGCGCGGCACGGTCGCCGGTGTCCTGCTGGCCGGCCTGATGATCTCGAACCTCATCGTCGCCGCCTTCAATCTGCTGCCCGGTCTGCCCCTCGACGGCGGCCGCATGCTCCGCGCCGTCGTCTGGAAGATCACCGGCAGGCCGATGAGCGGAACCGTCGCCGCCGCCTGGGTCGGCCGCGCGCTCGCGGTCGCCGTCCTGATCGGACTGCCCCTGGTCACCCAGTCCGGCGCCCTCGGCCCCACCGCCGAGGACAGCGTCGGCATGGGCACCGTCACCAACGCCCTGCTCGCCGCCATCCTGGCCGCGATCATCTGGACCGGCGCCGGCAACAGCCTGCGCATGGCCCGGCTGCGCGAGCACCTCCCCGAACTGCGCGCCCGTGCCCTCACCCGCCGTGCCGTACCGGTCGAGGGCAACACCTCCCTGGCCGAGGCCCTGCGCCGCGCCAACACCGCCGGCGCCCGCGCCCTGGTCGTCGTCGACGGCCACGGTGAGCCGCTCTCCCTCGTCCGCGAGTCCGCCATCGTCGGCGTACCCGAACACCGCCGCCCCTGGGTCTACGCCAGCGAACTCGCCCAGGAGCTCACCGACGGCATGCGCGTCTCCGCCGAACTCGCCGGAGAGGACCTCCTCGACGTGCTGCGCGCCACCCCGGCGACCGAGTACCTCGTGGTGGAGGAGTCCGGCGAGATCTACGGCGTGCTGTCCGCGGCCGACGTGGAGCGCGCCTTCGTGAAGGCCATGGCCCGCCCCTCGGCCTCCGCGTAGGGCCCGTCAGCGTGGTCGGAGGGCCCGTCGGGGACCGGTAGGCTGGTCACATGTCCGAACCGACCGGTGCCGCCCGCCGCCGCGGGCCCTTCAAGGTCGGGGACCAGGTACAGCTGACCGACCCCAAGGGCCGCCACTACACGTTCACGCTCGAAGCAGGGAAGAACTTCCACACCCACAAGGGTTCCTTCCCGCACGACGAACTGATCGGCGCACCCGAGGGCAGCGTTGTCCGCACCACCGGCAACGTCGCCTACCTCGCGCTGCGCCCCCTGCTCCCCGACTACGTCCTGTCCATGCCCCGCGGGGCAGCCGTCGTCTACCCCAAGGACGCGGGGCAGATCCTCGCCTTCGCCGACATCTTCCCCGGCGCACGCGTCGTGGAGGCCGGTGTCGGCTCCGGCTCGCTCAGCAGCTTCCTGCTGCGGGCCATCGGCGACCAGGGCATGCTGCACAGCTACGAGCGCCGCGCCGACTTCGCCGAGATCGCGCAGGCGAACGTGGAACGCTACTTCGGCGGCCCGCACCCCGCCTGGCAGCTCACGGTCGGAGACCTCCAGGACAACCTCTCCGACACCGACGTCGACCGCGTCATCCTCGACATGCTCGCCCCGTGGGAGTGCCTGGAGGCCGTCTCCAAGGCGCTCGTCCCCGGCGGCATCCTGTGCTGCTACGTCGCGACGACCACCCAGCTCGCCCGGACCGTGGAGTCCATCCGCGAGATCGGCTGCTTCAACGAGCCGACCGCCTGGGAGACGATGATCCGCAACTGGCACATCGAGGGCCTGGCAGTCCGCCCGGACCACCGCATGATCGGCCACACCGGCTTCCTGCTCACCGCCCGCCGGCTCGCGGACGGCGTCGAGCCGCCCATGCGCCGCCGCCGGCCCGCGAAGGGCGCCTACGGCGAGGACTACGAGGGCCCCAACGCCGACGGCGGCTCCGCCCGCTGACGCGTCCCGCCACGCACGCAACACACGGGCGCCGTGGCGGAGTTCCCGGCAACCACCGGGAACTCCGCCACGGTGCCCTCACGTTGACCCCACCCCGCCGTTCCCCCGCACTGTGACGTGTGGCACGATGCTGGCCACCCCCACCGGCACAGCCCTCGCAGGAGATGCTCCTAGTGCAGCAATCCGCCGTTCCGGAACTGGCCCACACGCACACCAGCCCCATCCACTGGATGGCCACCGCCACCGCGGTCGCCGGTGTGGTCGCCCTCTCCTCGTTCGTGCAGCCCGGGTCGGCCACGGCCGCCCAGCCGCAGGGCATCCGCGCGAACTCCGCCCCCGCCACCGCGCCGGCCCCGAGCACCACCGGCGTGACCTTCCCGATCGACTGCGGCCCGGTGCGGGCCGTGGTGGCGAAGAAGGCCTCCGGTGACCTCGACGGGGACGGCAGACCGGAGACGGTGGCCGTCGTGCACTGCGACGCCACCATGGGCACCCCGCCCGACGCCGTCTACGTCCTGACCCAGGCCGCCGGCGCCGCCGAGCCCCGCGTGGTCGCCACCCTCGTCGAGGCCAAGGACCGGTACTCGGTCACGGACTTCGCCGTCCGCGACGGCGCCGTGACCGCGACCCTGCTCGGCTACTCCTCGCCCGACGTGCCGAATTGCTGCCCCGACCTCAAGGACAGCGTGAAGTGGCAGTGGCAGAACGGCGCGTTCGTCCGCTCCGCGGACGCCGGGGCTCGCGGTGTCCGACCAGTTTCCCTGAAAATGTGAGAAAACAGACAATGGTGACGCGTCGCGCCGAAGCGGTCACTCCGCGTCAGGTCCGTACACCTCGACCCTGTCCGAAACGCGGCGCACGTGGATGCACTCGCCGGGGCACTCCTTGACCGAGTCCACCACGTCCGTGAGAAGCGGGAGCGGCACGGGCGTTGCTGCTCCCGCCTCCTGAAGGAGCTCGTCCTCCGGGCTCTTCACATAGGCCAGACCGTCGATGTCCAGCTCGAAGACCTCCGGCGCGTACTGCGCGCAGATGCCGTCGCCGGTACACAGGTCCTGGTCGATCCAGACCTCCAGTGCCTCGCCACCGTCCGAGGTCTGCTGCTGCACGGTCATCTCTCCTGCCGTATCACGTCGAGCCGTACGGGAATCCGGCCAGCTCTGACGGGTGTTGAACGTGTCGACCCTACCTCTGCCCGCTTTCCAATCATGTTCGGTGGGTATTCCCCTGGCGTGAGGGAGAGCGCAAGGGTGAAGATCGGACACACCCCGACAGTCTTTGTGATCTAGGGGTTTCAATCGACACCCACCCAGGTAGGGTCTGGAAGCGTCCAGCTCCCCTTGGAGGAGGTGAGGACCGTGGCAGCCCACGACGACGACATGAACCGCGGCATCCGCCCGGGACGCGGGTCCGACGACCCGGCCGGGCAGATCGCCTACCTTGAGCAGGAGATCGCCGTCCTGCGCCGCAAGCTCGCCGACTCTCCGCGTCACACGAGGATTCTCGAAGAGCGGATCGTCGAGTTGCAGACCAACCTGGCCGGCGTGTCCGCGCAGAACGAACGCCTCGCGAACACGCTCCGCGAGGCCCGCGACCAGATCGTGGCCCTCAAGGAAGAGGTCGACCGGCTCGCCCAGCCGCCGGCCGGCTTCGGGGTCTTCCTTCAGGCCCTCGAGGACGGCACCGCCGACATCTTCACCGGCGGCCGCAAGCTCCGGGTGAACGTCAGCCCCAGTGTCGAGCTCGACGAGCTCCGGCGCGGCCAGGAAGTGATGCTCAACGAGGCGCTCAACGTGGTCGAGGCCATGGAGTTCGAGCGCGTCGGCGACATCGTCACCCTCAAGGAGATCCTCGAGGACGGCGAGCGGGCCCTGGTGCTCGGGCACACCGACGAGGAGCGGGTGGTACGGCTCGCCGAGCCGCTGCTGGACGTCACCATCCGCCCCGGCGACGCGCTCCTGCTCGAACCCAGGTCCGGCTACGTCTACGAGGTCGTGCCCAAGAGCGAGGTCGAGGAACTCGTCCTCGAAGAGGTGCCCGACATCGGCTACGAGCAGATCGGCGGCCTCGGCAACCAGATCGAGGCCATCCGCGACGCCGTGGAGCTGCCGTACCTCTACCCGGACCTGTTCAAGGAGCACGAGCTGCGCCCGCCGAAGGGCGTCCTGCTCTACGGGCCTCCCGGATGCGGCAAGACACTCATCGCCAAGGCCGTCGCGAACTCGCTCGCCAAGAAGGTCGCCGAGGTCACCGGGCAGGCGGCGGGCAAGAGCTTCTTCCTGAACATCAAGGGCCCGGAGCTGCTGAACAAGTACGTCGGCGAGACCGAGCGGCAGATCCGGCTCGTCTTCCAGCGTGCCCGGGAGAAGGCCGGCGAGGGCACCCCCGTGATCGTCTTCTTCGACGAGATGGAGTCCCTCTTCCGCACCCGGGGCTCCGGTGTCAGCTCGGACGTGGAGAACACCATCGTCCCCCAGCTGCTCGCCGAGATCGACGGTGTCGAAGGCCTGCAGAACGTGGTCGTGATCGGCGCCTCCAACCGCGAGGACATGATCGACCCGGCCATCCTGCGGCCCGGCCGCCTCGATGTGAAGATCAAGATCGAGCGTCCGGACGCCGAGGCGGCGAAGGACATCTTCGGGAAGTACCTCACCGAGCGCCTCCCGCTGCACTCGGACGACCTCGCGGAACACGGCGGCGCCAAGGACGCCACGGTCCAGGGCATGATCCAGACCGCGGTGGAACACATGTACGCCGAAACCGAGGAGAACCGCTTCCTGGAGGTCACCTACGCCAACGGTGACAAGGAAGTCCTCTACTTCAAGGACTTCAACTCCGGCGCCATGATCGAGAACATCGTCGGCCGCGCCAAGAAGATGGCGATCAAGGACTTCCTCGAGAAGAACCAGAAGGGTCTGCGCGTCTCCCACCTGCTCCAGGCCTGCGTGGACGAGTTCAAGGAGAACGAGGACCTGCCCAACACCACCAACCCGGACGACTGGGCCCGGATCTCCGGAAAGAAGGGCGAGCGGATCGTCTACATCCGCACCCTCATCACCGGAAAGCAGGGCGCGGACACCGGACGCTCCATCGACACGGTGGCGAACACCGGTCAGTACCTGTAAATGCAGGGTGGCTGCGGGTGCCCTCCACGGGGTACCCGCAGTCGGCCGTTTCCGGGCCACGCATGGAGCAGGCAATGACGCAAATGATCTCCCCACCAGCGCAAAGGCGTTCTAGGCTCTTTCGTACCGCCGGGTTGCGCAGTGCGGGGACGGGCACCGCACAGGCACCCGGGCATCAGCGGTACTTGAGCGACGCCCACGACCGAGGGCGCCGCCGGGCAAGGAGGGCCGCATGACCGTACGGCGAGTAATGGGCATCGAGACGGAGTACGGGATCTCCGTCCCCGGCCACCCCAATGCCAATGCCATGCTCACCTCATCCCAGATCGTCAACGCCTACGCGGCGGCCATGCACCGGGCGCGCCGGGCCCGCTGGGACTTCGAGGAGGAGAATCCGCTGCGGGACGCCCGGGGCTTCGACCTCGCCCGCGAGGCGGCCGACGCCAGCCAGCTCACCGACGAGGACATCGGGCTGGCCAACGTCATCCTCACCAATGGCGCACGGCTCTACGTCGACCATGCCCACCCGGAGTACAGCGCGCCCGAGGTGACCAACCCGCGCGACGCCGTCCTGTGGGACAAGGCCGGCGAACGGATCATGGCCGAGGCCGCGGAGCGGGCGGCCCAGCTGCCCGGCGCGCAGCCGATCCACCTCTACAAGAACAACACCGACAACAAGGGCGCCTCCTACGGCACGCACGAGAACTACCTGATGAAGCGGGAGACCGCCTTCTCCGACATCGTGCGCCACCTCACGCCCTTCTTCGTCTCCCGCCAGGTCATCACGGGCGCCGGCCGTGTCGGCGTGGGCCAGGACGGCCACGAGCACGGCTTCCAGCTCAGCCAGCGGGCGGACTACTTCGAGGTCGAGGTCGGCCTGGAGACCACACTCAAGCGGCCGATCATCAACACGCGCGACGAGCCCCACGCCGACGCGGAGAAGTACCGGCGCCTGCATGTGATCATCGGCGACGCCAACCTCTCCGAGATCTCCACCTACCTCAAGCTGGGCACGACCGCCCTGGTCCTGTCCATGATCGAGGACGGCTTCATCGCCGTCGACCTGGCCGTCGACCAGCCCGTACGCACGCTTCACCAGGTCTCGCACGACCCGGGCCTCAAGCGCCTCATCACACTGCGCAGCGGCCGGACACTGACCGCGGTGCAGCTCCAGATGGAGTACTACGAGCTGTCGCGCAAGTACGTGGAGGAGCGGTTCGGCGCGGACGCCGACGAGCAGACCAAGGACGTGCTGTCCCGCTGGGAGGACACGCTCAACCGGCTCGAGAACGACCCCATGAGCCTGGCCGGCGAGCTGGACTGGGTCGCCAAGCGGGAGCTCATGGAGGGCTACCGGCGCCGTGACGGCCTCGACTGGGACGCCGCCCGTCTCCATCTCGTCGACCTCCAGTACGCGGACGTACGCCCCGACAAGGGCCTGTACAACCGTCTGGTGGCCCGGGGCCGCATCAAGCGCCTGCTGGACGAGACCGAGGTGGACCGGGCCCGCAGGAAGCCGCCGGAGGACACGCGCGCGTACTTCCGCGGCCGCTGCCTGGAGCAGTACGCCGACGACGTCGCCGCGGCCTCCTGGGACTCGGTGATCTTCGATCTGCCGGGCCGGGACTCGCTCCAGCGCGTCCCAACCCTGGAACCGCTTCGCGGAACGCGTAATCACGTCAAAGAGCTCCTCGACCGCTGCCGTACCGCCGAAGACCTGGTCAGGGTGCTTTCCGGCGGCTGAGCGGATCCCGGACCGGGCGGGTCATCCAGGGTGGAAATCCCCGCCGCCGGGAATCATCGAGGTGGCCCTCGTACGTTGGAGAAAGTGCGGGGCCGATGTCGGACCCGGCTTGTAGGGTCGGAACATCACCGATCGGCCGTAATGGCGACCATGTCGGGCGAACTGAGCGGGGTGAGGGTTATGGCAACGAAGGACACCGGCGGCGGGCAGCAGAAGGCCACGCGTTCCACCGAGGAGATCGAGGAACAGTCCCAGGACGCACAGGCCACGGACGACCTCAAGGAACGCCACGAGAAGCTGAGCGACGACGTGGACTCCGTCCTCGACGAGATCGACGACGTACTCGAGGAGAACGCAGAGGACTTCGTGCGGTCCTTCGTGCAAAAGGGTGGTCAGTAAACGCCCGATAAGCGGTCGGTAAGCCGCTTCTTCCTTCGATTCCTTCGCGTCCTTGGATTTCCCGGGTCCCTTGGAATCCCTGGTTCTCCCGGGGGCGAAGAATCGAAAGGAAGGCGCGTGGAGCGGTGGCGAACGAGCCGGTTGGCGAGGAGCTGCGTGCGGTGCGGTGAGGCCGTGCCGCGCGCGGCCTTCGTTTCCGGGGCCCGGCCGCCCGCGCGGGGTCTAGGGGCTCCGCGGGAGCAGCTTCAGGGCTTCCGCCGTTCATGTGGATCACCGCCGCGAGGCGGGTAGGGTCCGTGGCGTACTGTGCATCAACTGCAACTCCGGCCTCGGCCTGTTGAGGGACGATCCCGAAGCGGTGGACCGAGCTGCCGACCTACCCGGAAGGAAACGCGTGGAAGCCAACACTCGTAGCACCGGGCGTCTACCGGCCGCCTTCCTGACGCCTGGGTCCGCCTCGTTCATGGACTTTCTCGCCGAGCACCAGCCGGAGCTGCTGCCGGGGAAGCGGCGGCTGCCGCCGACCCAGGGCGTGGTCGAGGCGCCGCACGGCACCACCATCGTGGCGACGACCTTCCCGGGCGGTGTCGTCCTGGCCGGTGACCGGCGGGCGACGATGGGGAACGTGATCGCGCAGCGGGACATCGAGAAGGTGTTCCCGGCGGACGAGTACTCGGCCGTCGGCATCGCCGGCACCGCCGGTCTGGCGGTGGAGATGGTGAAGCTGTTCCAGCTGGAGCTGGAGCACTTCGAGAAGGTCGAGGGGACGCAGCTCTCGCTGGAGGGCAAGGCGAACCGGCTGTCGACCATGATCCGCTCCAACCTGGGCATGGCCATGCAGGGTCTGGCCGTGGTCCCGCTCTTCGCGGGGTACGACCTGGACCGCGAGAAGGGCCGGATCTTCTCCTACGACGTGACGGGCGGCCGTTCCGAGGAGCACGGCTTCGCGGCCACGGGTTCCGGCTCGATCTTCGCGCGCGGCGCGATGAAGAAGCTCTTCCGGGAGGACCTGACCGAGGCCGAGGCCACGACGCTGGTGGTCCAGGCCCTGTACGACGCGGCAGACGACGACTCGGCGACCGGTGGTCCCGATGTCGCCCGCCGGATCTATCCGATCGTCACCGTGATCACCGAGGACGGATTCCGCAGGCTCACCGAGGACGAGTCCTCGGAGATCGCCCGCTCGGTGCTCCAGCGGCGCCTGGAACAGCCGGACGGCCCGCGGGCCGCGCTGCTGTAGCCGGCGCCCGGATCTTGTTCGGTGATCCAGTGACTTCTACAGAAAGGGACGGATAACCGGTGTCGACGCCGTTCTATGTATCACCCCAGCAGGCCATGGCCGACCGGGCGGAGTACGCCCGCAAGGGCATCGCCCGTGGCCGCAGCCTGGTCGTGCTGCAGTACGCCGACGGAATCGTGTTCGTCGGTGAGAACCCGTCCCGCGCGCTGCACAAGTTCAGCGAGATCTACGACCGGATCGCGTTCGCGGCCGCCGGCAAGTACAACGAATACGAGAACCTGCGCATCGGCGGCGTCCGCTACGCCGACCTGCGCGGTTACACCTACGACCGGGACGACGTGACCGCCCGCGGCCTGGCGAACGTGTACGCCCAGACGCTGGGCACGATCTTCTCCAGCGCCGCCGAGAAGCCGTACGAGGTGGAGCTGGTGGTCGCCGAGGTGGGGGAGACCCCGGACGGCGACCAGATCTACCGGCTGCCGCACGACGGCTCGATCGTGGACGAGCACGGCTCGGTCGCGGTCGGCGGCAACGCCGAGCAGATCAGCGGCTACCTGGACCAGCGCCACCGGGACGGCATGTCGCTGGCGGAGGCGCTGAAGCTGGCCGTGCAGGCCCTGTCCCGCGACACCAACGGGAGCGAGCGGGAGATCCCCGCCGAGCGCCTGGAGGTGGCGGTGCTGGACCGTACGCGCCCGCAGAAGCGCAAGTTCAAGCGCATCGTGGGCCGTCAGCTGGGCAGGCTGCTCGAGGCCGACGGCGCGGCGACCGAGGCGGAGAGCGCCGAGGAGGACGGCTCCGAGGAGAAGTAGTCCCGCTCCGCAGCCCCGTTCCCGGGTGCCCCGGCCTGCCTGGAGGGCCGGGGCACCGGGCGTTTTCAGGGCGCCGGGCGGTTTCAGGAGGGGGCGGGCGGCGCCGTGGAGCCCCGTACCACGAGTTCCACGGGGATGTCCCCGCCGACGGGAGCACGGCCCTCCAGAACGGCCAGCAGGGCGTGCATGCCCCGCTCGCCGAACAGCTCGGCGTCCAGCCGCACGGTGGTGAGCTCGGGGTCGATGGCGGTGGCCAGGGCGAGGTCGTCGAGGCCGGTGACGGACGCGTCGTCGGGCACGCGCAGGCCGAGGCGGCGCAGCGCCTTGTAGGCGCCCGCGGCGAGCTTGTCGTCGTCGCAGACCAGCGCGGTGGGCCGGGGCCCGGGCTCGCTCAGGGCGGCCTCGGTGGCGGCCCTGGCGTCCTCGATGGAGATGGGGGCGCGGGCGGTGCGCACCGAGGTGCCGGGCACCGCGCCCACCCGGGTGCCGAGCTCCCTGGCCCGCACCTCGAAGGTCCAGGAGGCCACGTCCGCCGCGAGGTGCAGGAAGCGCCGGTGACCGAGCCCGAGCAGGTGGTCGGCGACCTGGCGTACGCCGTCGGCGATGTCCAGGTTGACGGTCGCGGCGCCCAGGCTGCCCGCGGGATCGCTGTCCAGCATGACCAGCGGCAGCTGGTCGCCGCGGATCGGGGTGAGCGCGTCGGCGGCCATGGAGGAGGCGATCACGCCGTCCAGCGCCGCCTGGGCCGAGGCGAACGGGTTCCGGGCCGGGCCGATGCCCTCGGGGGAGGGGTAGAGGACGACGCCGAAGCCGTGCTCGGCGGCGACGCGGGCGGCGCCGGTGTAGACGCCGGCGAAGAACTCGGTGGTCAGCGCGGGGACGACCAGGAGCACGGTCCGGGTGCGGCCGAGGCGCAGGTTGCGGGCGGCGAGGTTGGGCCGGTAGCCGAGTTCCTCGGCCGCCCGGCGCACCCGTTCGGCGGTCGCCTGCGACACCCGGCCGCGCCACTTGTCGCCGAGGACCAGGGAGACGGCGGCCTGGGACACCCCGGCGGCGTGCGCGACGTCACGGCTGGTGGGGCGCGTGCTGCTTCGTGCCACCGCGGGGACGCTCCTTCGTCTGGACTGGTGAACAGCGCACATGGTACGTATGACCGAGAACGTTATACGTAACACCAGAGGTTGCTCCAGCACCTCGGGCGAACCGGTGGAAGGCAGGCGATGGCCGTGGGATTCGGGGGATACCTGGAGATCCTCAGGGCGAGGCACGCCGCCCGGCTGCTGACCGGCACCCTCGTGGGGCGGCTGCCCAACGCCACCGCGGCGATCGCCATCGTGCTGTTCGTCCGCGCGGAGGGCGGCACGTACAGCCTCGCGGGGGCGCTGGCGGCGGTGTACGGCGTGGCCAACGCGGTGGGCCAGCCCGTGCTCGGGCGCCTGGTGGACCTGTACGGACAGCCCCGCGTCCAGCTGCCCGGCGCGCTCGCCGCGGCGCTGGCGATGACGGTCTTCGCCCTGACCGGCACCCAGCCGCCCGCCGTGGCGTACACGGCCGTGGCGGCGGCCGGGCTCTTCACCCCGCCGCTGGAGGGCGGGCTGCGGGCGCTGTGGCCCTCGGTGCTGCGCAGGGACGACCAGGTGCACACGGCGTACGCGATGGACGCCGTGGCGCAGGAAGTGATGTTCACCGTCGGCCCGTTGCTCGTGACCCTCTGCGTCTCGCTGTGGTCGGCGCAGGCGGCGCTGGTGGTGCTGAACGCCGTCGGCGTACTGGGCGCGCTGTCCGTGGTCGTCTCGCAGCCCTCGCGGGCCTGGCGTTCGGCGCCCCGGGAGGCGCACTGGCTGGGCGCGCTGCGCTCGCCCGGCCTGCTGGCGCTGCTCGGCGCGTTCCTCTTCGTCGGTGTCGCCATGGGCTCCATCACGGTGGCGGCGGTGCCCTACGCCGACGACCACGGCGGAGACGCGGTCTACGGCTGGCTGATGGCCGCCCTGGGGCTGGGCGCGCTGGTCGGCGGCGCCGTCTACGGCGCGCGCCAGTGGGCCGGTGCGCCCGAGCGGCGACTGCGCCTGCTGGTGGGTCTTCTGGCGGTGTGTTACCTGCCGCTGCTGCTGATGCCCGGGGCGGTGGCCATGGTGGCGCTGACGGTGCTGGCCGGGGTGTTCCTGGCGCCCTGCATCGCCTGCGCGTTCATCATCGTGGACCGGCACGCGCCGGCCGGCACGGTGACGGAGGCCTTCTCCTGGCTGGTGACGACGTTCACCGTGGGCGCGTCCGTCGGAACGGGTGTCGCGGGCCCGGTGGTCGAGGCGGGTGGCGCGCTCTGGGGCTTCGCGGTGCCGGGCGTCGCCGGGGCCGTGTCGCTGCTGGTGTTGCTGGTCACCGGTCGGGTCCTCACAGCTCCCGTTGGGCGGGCGGTGGTTGCTGCTTCATCGGAAAATGATCCAAATCGTGCTGCCGAACCCCGTTTGAGCGCAGAGGATCGGGCGTAATGTTCAGTCATGGACCGCCGCATTTTCGGGCTGGAGAACGAGTACGGCGTCACGTGCACGTTCAGGGGACAGCGCCGCCTGTCGCCTGACGAGGTGGCGCGGTACCTCTTCCGCCGTGTCGTGTCATGGGGCCGCAGCAGCAATGTGTTTCTGCGAAACGGCGCCCGGCTCTATCTCGACGTGGGATCACACCCGGAATACGCGACACCCGAGTGTGACAATGTGATCGAACTGGTCACCCACGACAAGGCCGGCGAGCGCATTCTCGAAGGACTCCTGGTGGACGCGGAACGACGCCTGCACGAGGAGGGAATCGCGGGCGACGTCTACCTTTTCAAGAACAACACCGACTCGGCGGGCAACTCCTACGGCTGCCACGAGAACTATCTGGTGGCACGGCACGGAGAGTTCTCGCGTCTCGCGGACATCCTCATCCCGTTCCTGGTCACCAGGCAGCTGCTCTGCGGGGCGGGCAAGGTGCTGCAGACCCCGCGCGGGGCCGTGTACTGCGTGAGCCAGCGGGCCGAGCACATCTGGGAGGGCGTCTCCTCGGCGACCACCCGTTCGCGGCCCATCATCAACACCCGCGACGAGCCGCACGCGGACGCGGAGCGCTACCGGCGGCTGCACGTCATCGTCGGCGACTCCAACATGTCCGAGACGACGATGCTGCTCAAGGTGGGCGCGACCGACCTGGTGCTGCGCATGATCGAGGCGGGCACGGTGATGCGCGACCTGACCCTGGAGAACCCGATCCGGGCGATCCGCGAGGTCAGCCACGACATCACGGGCCGCCGCAAGGTGCGCCTGGCCAGCGGCCGGGAGGCCTCCGCGCTGGAGGTGCAGCGGGAGTACTACGAGAAGGCCGTGGACTTCTGCGAGCGGCGCGGTATCCGCACCGGCACGGTGGAGCAGGTGCTGGAGCTGTGGGGCCGTACTCTGGACGCGATCGAGACCGAGGACCTCGACCGCATCGGCACCGAGATCGACTGGGTGATGAAGTACAAGCTCATCGAGCGGTACCGGGCCAAGCACAACATGACCATGTCGCACCCGCGGGTCGCCCAGATAGACCTCGCCTACCACGACATCCACCGCCGTCGTGGCCTGTACTACCTGCTGGAGAAGAAGGGCCAAGCCACCCGGATCTGCAACGACTTGAAGATCTTCGAGGGCAAGTCGGTTCCCCCGCAGACCACTCGGGCACGGCTGCGCGGCGACTTCATCCGGCGGGCGCAGGAACAGCGCAGGGACTTCACCGTCGACTGGGTGCACCTGAAGCTCAACGACCAGGCACAGCGGACGGTGTTGTGCAAGGACCCGTTCCGTTCGGTGGACGACCGGGTGGAGAAGCTGATCGCCGGAATGTGAGCCCGGCGGGACGAGGACGCCGGTTCAACACGAGAACCGGAACGCCACACGGGCGCCGTACGTTCACCGTACGGCGCCCCGCTCACGACGACAGTGCTCTTCCGGGGGAGAAACCCCGGACCCCCGACCGAAACCGGGGCGGGCCGGAGACCCGATCGGCACCGAAAGGTCAGTAAGGTGGCGCGCACGCCATCAGAAGATCGACCGATTACGAGGCCCCCACCGTGCGCCGACGCTCACTTCTTCTTTCCGTACCCGCGGGACTTGTCACCCTGGCCGCCTGCGGCAACGACAAGGCCGGTTCGAGCAAGGCCAGCGAGAGCACGTCGCCGTCGCCCTCCGAGCCGTCCGCGGCGCCTTCGCCGAAGATCGTCTCCGGGCCGCTGCCGGCGATCACCGCGGGCACGAAGTTCGGCGAGAAGCCGACCGTCGCCAAGGGCAGTGGTGACCCGTCGAAGGACATCGCCGTCAAGACGGTGATCGCGGGCGGTGGCCGCACCATCGCGGAGAACGACTACGTCCAGGCGCACTACCTGGGCCAGATCTGGAACTCGGCGAAGCTCTTCGACAACTCCTACGACCGCAAGGCCCCCCTGGTCATCCAGCTCGCCCAGGGCACGATCATCGACGGCTGGCGCTATGCCCTCGCCGGCAAGAAGGTGGGCAGCCGCGTCATGTTCTCCGTGCCGCCCACCTGGGGATACGGCACGCAGGGCAACGCCCAGGCCGGGATCAAGGGCACCGACACGCTGGTGTTCGTCGTCGACCTCCAGGACACCTTCAACTCCAAGAGCTCGGCCAAGGGCAAGACGGTCGCCCAGGACAACGCCGACCTGCCCAAGGTCGGCACCAACACCGACGGCGCCGCCCCGTCCATCACCGTGCCCAAGACGGCCGCGCCCAAGAAGCTCGTGGCCGACTACGTGATCGAGGGCGACGGTCCCGTGGTCAAGCCGGAGAACACCGTGCTCGTCCAGTACAAGGGCGTGCTGTGGGACGGCGGCAAGGAGTTCGACTCGACTTACAAGCGCGATGCGCTGACCTCGTTCTCCCTCCAGCAGGTCGTCAAGGGCTGGGCCGACGGACTGGCCGGCAAGAAGGTCGGCAGCCGGGTCCTGATCGTCGTTCCGCCGGCCCTGGGATACGGCGACAACCCGCCCCCCAACAGCGGCATCAAGAAGGACTCGGTGCTCGTCTTCACGGTGGACATCCTGGCGGCGATGTAGCACCGCGCCACGGTCTCCCGGCGCGGGCGCGCACCCGGCGGGGATGTAAGACTGTGCAGGTTGCCTTGTCGTAGATGAGCAGGAGAAACACGTGAGCATCGAGAAGCCCGAGATCGACTTCCCGGGCGGCGAGCCCCCGGCGGATCTCGAGATCAAGGAGATCTGGGAGGGCGACGGGCCGGTGGCCAAGGCCGGCGACACCGTCGCCGTCCACTACGTCGGCGTGGCCTTCTCCACCGGTGAGGAGTTCGACGCCTCCTGGAACCGTGGCACGCCGCTCCGCTTCCAGCTGGGTATCGGCCAGGTCATCGCCGGCTGGGACCAGGGTGTGCAGGGCATGAAGGTCGGCGGGCGCCGCCAGCTGACCATCCCGCCGCACCTCGCCTACGGCGACCGCGGCGCGGGCGGCCGGATCAAGCCGGGCGAGACGCTGATCTTCGTCTGCGACCTGGTCGCGGTCTGATCGTCGTGCACCGGATCCGTGCTGGATCCGATCATCCGTGGCCCATGCCTGTCCGGGCATGGGCCTCGGCTTTTGTCCGTACGCTGCGGGGCGGTACGGTCATCGGTCGTAAGGACCATACGGAAGGTGAAGGGCGTCGATGGCCATTGCCAAGGCCGAGCGGCTGATGAACCTGGCGCTGTGCCTGCTCGGGACGCGGCGGCCGCTGAGCAAGCGCGAGCTGCGGGAGTCCATCGAGGCCTACGTCGAGGCCTCCGGCCGGGACAGGGGCGCGGCCTCCGGCCGGGACAGGGGCGCGGCCTCCGGCCGGGACAGGGGCGCGGCCTCCGGGTCGGAGAAGAGTGGCGTTGCGGCGTCCGACGACTCCTTCAACCGCATGTTCGAGCGGGACAAGGACGACCTGCGTGAGCTCGGGCTGGTCATCGAGACCGTCGAGAGCCTGGACGGCGAGGTCGGCTACCTGGCCCGCCGGGACAGCAACCGGCTGCCGCCCATCACCCTGGACGCCGAGGAGGCCGCCGCGCTCGGTCTGGCCGCCAAGGTCTGGCAGCAGGCCCGGCTGGCCGGGGCGGCCAGCGGCGCCCTGCAGAAGCTGCGCGCGGCCGGGCTGCCCGAGGACGTCGACCCCTACGAGGCGCACGGCGCGCTGGAGCCGCGCATCCCGGTGCACGAGGCCGCCTTCGAGCCGCTGATGCTGGCCTGCCGCGACCGCCGGCCGGTCGTCTTCGACTACCGCAAGGCCAACGCCGCCCAGCCCGGGACCCGGCACGTCGAGCCGTGGGCGCTGGAGTGCTGGCGCGGCCACTGGTACCTGGCCGGGTTCGACCGCGACCGGGGAGCCGAGCGGGTCTTCCGGCTGTCCAGGATCACCGGCAGGGTCCGCTCCCGGGGCAGCGGCTTCACCGCGCCGGTCCCGGACGTCGTCACCGTCCGCGAGACCGTGGCGAGCTGGGCGGGCGAGAGCGCCGACCGCTCCGCGCGGATCCGGCTGCGCGCGGACGCCGGGTACCCCCTTCGGGCGAAGGCCACCGCCGTGCGGGAACTGGGGGACGGCTGGGACGAGTTGGACATCCCGTACGGGCACGGGCTGGACGCCTGGCTGGTCGAGTTCGGACCGGACGTGGTGGTCCTGGAGCCGGCCGAGCTGCGGGCGGACGTGCTGGACCGGCTGCGTGCCGTGGCCGGGGGCTGAGGGGGAGCGGAGCGACACTGTGGCAGGCAAACCGGTCAGGCCCGCGAGCGCCATCGACCAGACCCGGCGGATGCTCTCCCTGGTGACGTATCTCAGGGAGCGCCCCGGCGCCCGGATCGAGGACGTGGCGCGCGCCTTCGGCATCACCGAGGACGAGCTGGTCTCCGACCTCGACGTGCTGCCCATGTGCGGTACGAGTTTCCGCGGCGGCGATCTGCTCGACATCGACACCGACGGCGAGCGCATCTGGTGGCACAACCCCGCCGCGCTCGGGGCGGAGGCGGCCGAGCCGCTTCGGCTGGCCGCCGACGAGGCGACCGCGCTGCTGGTGGCGGCGCGCGCGGTGGCCACGCTGCCCGGACTGCGGGAGAGCGACCGGCAGGCCCTGCTGCGGGCCACGGCCAAGGTGGAGGCCGCGGCCGGCGAGGCCGCCGGGGCCAGCTCGCGGCTGTCGGTGACCTTCGAGTCCGAGGGCGGGGTCTTCGCCGACGTGGACCGGGCGATCTCCGAGCGCCGCCGGCTGTGGATCCGCTACTACTCGCCCGCCCGCGACGAGGTCACCGAGCGCGAGATCGACCCCATCCGCCTGGTCAGCGTCGGGCACACCTATGTGGAGGCCTGGTGCCGCCGCTCCGAGGCGCGGCGCACCTTCCGGCTCGACCGGGTCGCCGAGATCAAGATCCTCGACGAGCCCTCGGCACCCCCGGAGATGGAGCTGCGCGACCTGTCGCAGGCCCTGGTCCAGCCGGCCGCTGAGGACCCGGAGGTGGTCGTCGAGGTCGGTCCCGGTGGCCGCTGGGTCGCCGAGTACTACCCGCACGACAGTGCCGATGAGCTTCCCGACGGCGGGCTGCGTATCACTCTGCGCACGCCCGATCCGGCGTCGCTCAGGCGGCTGGCGCTGCGCCTGGGCCGGGACGGCCGGATCATCGCCCCGCGGGAGCTGGCCGACAGCGCCCGGCGGGCGGCCCGTGAGGCCCTGGCCGCCTACGAGCCGGCGGACGACGGGGCCGGGGGGCCCGCGGACGCCGTCGCGGCGGGCGGGCCCGGGGGTGCGGACGTGGTTCACGACGGTCGGTACGACAGGCAGGAGCAGGGGCTTTGAGCGAGTCGGCGACGGCTGAGGTGCGTGAGATGTCGGTGGCGGCGGCGTTCGCCGGGATGCGGAGCGTGACACCGGTGGTGTTCCGGGCGGGCTGCCCCGACTGCCGGGGCCGGTTCGAGCTCACCGCGAGCGCGCTGCGCCTGGTCGTCGGCGCCAGCAGCCGCACCACCTTCTACTCGTTCACCTGCCCCGACTGCGGTGCCGCGGTCCGCAAGCCGGCCGGCGAGCGGATCGTCGAACTGCTCACCGGCGGTGGGGTCAGCACGCTGCGCCTGCACTCGGCCCTCTAGGCTCGCGTCATGTTCTGGGCGATGTGCGCGGTGGCCGTGGGGTTCGTGGGGATGGCCGTCCTCGGAGTGCTCGCCGTCCGGGTCTTCGTCGAGGCGCAGCGCCTCGGCCGGCAGGTCACGGAGTCGGCGCAGCGCATCAACCGGGCCGCCGAGGACCTGGAGCGGGCGAGCCTGAGCGCCGCCCGGTCGTTGGAGTCGCGGTGAGTCCCGCCGGGAAAGTCCGGGAAGTCCCGAACGCCGTGCCCTTTCGGTCGCCTCGCCCTGCCATCCAGACCCTGTGGCCGGGTACGCTGCTGGTCATGGCCCGCACTAAGAGGCACGGGTCGCCCAGCAGGAGTACGCACGGGGATTGCTCAGCGTTCACCCCCGGGCGTTACGATCGCTGCCAGCACGATGGTCAGACACCTGTCCGAGTGGTCGGACATGCCCGCCGCCCCGCCTCAGTGAGAAGGTGAAGACTTTATGTTCCGCAACGCACTTGAGCCGTGGCATCTGGTGCTCCTGGTCCTGGTTATCGTCCTGGTGTTCGGTTCGAAGAAGCTTCCGGACATGGCGCGCTCGCTCGGCAAGTCCGCGCGCATCCTGAAGAGCGAGGCCAAGGCGATGAAGGACGAGGCGAAGTCGACCAACGCGGCCGGCTCGGCGGCTCCGGCCGGTGAGGAGCAGCAGTCCTCGGCCCAGCGCACCATCCAGGCCGCGCCCGGTGACGTGACCAGCTCGCGCCCGGTCAACGAGCCGACGGACACGACTCAGCGCTGACGGGAGGACCGGAGCCCTTCCGGTCCGCTGCACGAGATGAGGATGTGGGTTGCTCAAGTCCGCCCGCAAGAAGGAGAAGGACCCCGAGGGGCGGATGTCGCTCGCGGATCACCTCCGTGAGCTGCGCAACCGGCTCGGGAAGGGTGTCCTGGCGATCCTGGTCGTGACGGTCGTCGCCGCCTTCTTCTACAAGGACATCGTCAACTTCATCACCAAGCCGGTGCTGAGCTCGGTGGGGTGTGGGCAGTCCTTCGAGGAACTGGCCAAATCGGGCAGCAGCACCACCTGCGCACACCTCACGATCAACGGTCTGCTGGCGCCCTTCACCCTGGCACTGAAGGTGTCGCTGATGGCCGGTGTGGTGCTGGCCTCGCCGATCTGGCTCTACCAGCTGTGGGCGTTCGTCGCCCCCGGCCTGCACAAGCACGAGCGGAAGTACGCCTACGCCTTCGTCGGCGCGGGCGTACCGCTCTTCCTCGGTGGCGGCCTCCTCGCCTACAACGTGCTGCCCACCACCGCCAAGATGCTGATCGGCTTCACCCCCGCGAACGTCGACAACCTGCTGCCGCTGGACGACCTGCTCGACCTGGTCTCGCGCATGGTGGTCGTCTTCGGGCTCTCGTTCGAGATGCCGCTCCTGCTCGTCATGCTCAACCTCACCGGCATCCTGTCCGGGAAGCGCATGCTCGGCTGGTGGCGCGGCATGGTCGTCGGCATCACGGCGTTCGCGGCGGTGGCCACGCCGAGCGCCGACCCCTTGACGATGCTGGCGCTGGCGGCGCCGATCTGGGGACTGTACTTCATCGCGGTGATCATCGCCCTGTTCAACGACCGCCGAAAGGACCGCCTGGCGGCCCTTGGGCCGTCGGACGACGAGGCCTCCGAACTCGACCTCACCCCCGAGGAGATCGGCGAGGTCGAACCCGTCACCACCCGCCGCGCCCTGCCCGAGCAGACGGACCGGGTCAACGGGTACGACGACGTGACCTGATCACCGCCGAGGATTCCCGGCCGGCCGTTCGCACCGCGAGCGGCCGGCCTTTTTCCGCCTCCGGGACGATCGGGATAATGATCGTCCTGTTGTCGGTGCGGCCCGGTACGCTCGAAAGCACGATGACAGAGGACCTCTCACCGGCCGAGCGGTACGCGGCAGCGCGCAGGCGAGCTGCCGAGCAGGCCACCGCCCTCGCGGGATTCCGCGAGATGTACGACTTCGGCCTCGACCCGTTCCAGATCGAGGCCTGCCAGGCGCTCGAGGCGGGCAAGGGCGTACTGGTCGCCGCGCCCACCGGCTCCGGCAAGACGATCGTGGGCGAGTTCGCCGTCCACCTCGCCCTCCAGCAGGGCAGGAAGTGCTTCTACACGACGCCGATCAAGGCGCTGTCCAACCAGAAGTACGCAGACCTGTGCCGCCGCTACGGCAGCGGCAAGGTGGGCCTCCTGACCGGCGACAACAGCCTCAACTCCGAGGCCCCGGTGGTCGTGATGACCACCGAGGTGCTGCGGAACATGCTCTACGCCGGCTCCCAGACCCTGCTCGGCCTCGGCTATGTGGTCATGGACGAGGTGCACTACCTCTCCGACCGCTTCCGCGGTGCCGTGTGGGAGGAAGTGATCATCCACCTGCCCGAGTCGGTGACCCTGGTGTCCCTGTCGGCGACCGTGTCCAACGCCGAGGAGTTCGGCGACTGGCTGGACACCGTCCGCGGGGACACCGAGGTGATCGTCTCCGAGCACCGGCCCGTTCCGCTGTTCCAGCACGTGCTGGCCGGGCGCCGGATGTACGACCTGTTCGAGGAGGGCGAGGGCCACCGGAAGGCCGTCAACCCCGACCTCACGCGCATGGCCCGCATGGAGGCCGGCCGCCCCTCGTTCCAGGACCGCCGGCGCGGCCGCGCGATGCGCGAGGCCGACCGTGAGCGGGAGCGCAGACAGCGGTCCCGGATCTGGACGCCGAGCCGTCCCGAGGTCATCGAGCGCCTGGACGCCGAGGGCCTGCTGCCCGCGATCACCTTCATCTTCAGCCGCGCCGCCTGCGAGGCCGCCGTCCAGCAGTGCCTGCACGCGGGCCTGAGACTCAACGACGAACCGGCGCGCGAGCGCGTCCGCGCCCTGGTCGAGGAGCGCACTGCCGCCATCCCGGCCGAGGACCTGCACGTACTCGGCTACTACGAGTGGCTGGAGGGCCTGGAGCGCGGTATCGCCGCCCACCACGCGGGCATGCTGCCGACCTTCAAGGAGGTCGTCGAGGAGCTGTTCGTACGCGGTCTGGTCAAGGCGGTCTTCGCCACCGAGACCCTCGCCCTCGGCATCAACATGCCGGCCCGCTCGGTGGTGCTGGAAAAGCTCGTGAAGTGGAACGGCGAGCAGCACGCCGACATCACCGCCGGCGAGTACACGCAGCTCACCGGTCGCGCCGGCCGCCGTGGCATCGACGTCGAGGGCCACGCGGTGGTGCTGTGGCAGCGCGGCATGAGCCCCGAGCACCTGGCGGGCCTGGCCGGCACTCGCACGTACCCGCTGCGCTCCAGCTTCAAGCCGTCGTACAACATGGCGGTCAACCTGGTCGAGCAGTTCGGGCGGCACCGCTCGCGCGAGCTGCTGGAGACCTCCTTCGCGCAGTTCCAGGCCGACAGGTCGGTCGTCGGGATCTCCCGGCAGGTGCAGCGCAACGAGGAGGGCCTCGACGGCTACAAGGCCTCCATGACCTGCCATCTCGGCGACTTCACGGAGTACGCGCGGCTGCGCCGGGAACTGAAGGACCGCGAGACGGAGCTGGCCCGGCAGGGCGCGTCCCAGCGGCGTGCCGAGGCGGCCGTCGCCCTGGAGAAGCTCAAGCCGGGCGATGTCATCCACGTCCCCACCGGCAAGTTCGCGGGTCTGGCGCTGGTGCTGGACCCGGGTCTGCCCGCGGGACGTTCCAACGGCCACCGCGGCCTGGAGTACCACGACGGCCCGCGCCCGCTGGTGCTGACCGCCGAGCGTCAGGTCAAGCGGCTGGCGGCCATCGACTTCCCGGTGCCCGTGGAGCCGCTGGACCGGATGCGGATCCCGAAGTCGTTCAACCCGCGCTCCCCGCAGTCCCGCCGTGACCTCGCCTCCGCGCTGCGCACCAAGGCCGGGCACATCCCGGCGGAGCGGCACCGCAAGCGGCGCTCCCAGGCGGCCGACGACCGCGAGATCGCCCGGCTGCGCACCGCACTCCGCGCCCATCCCTGCCACGGGTGCGACGACCGTGAGGACCACGCCCGTTGGGCCGAGCGCTACCACCGGCTGCTGCGCGACACCAAGCAGCTGGAGCACCGCATCGAGGGCCGTACGAACACCATCGCGCGCACCTTCGACCGGATCGTCGCGCTGCTGACCGAGCTCGACTATCTGCGCGGCGACGAGGTCACCGAGCACGGCAAGCGGCTCGCCCGGCTGTACGGCGAACTCGACCTGCTGGCCAGCGAATGCCTGCGCGAGCGCGTCTGGGAGGGCCTGGGGCCGGCCGAACTCGCCGCCTGCGTCTCGGCGTTGGTGTACGAGGCGCGGGTCAGTGACGACGCCATGGCACCCAAGCTGCCCTCCGGGAAGGCGAAGGCCGCGCTCGGCGAGATGGTGCGGATCTGGGGCCGGCTGGACGCCCTGGAGGAGGACTTCCGCATCAACCAGACCGAAGGGGTGGGCCAGCGCGAGCCCGACCTCGGCTTCGCCTGGGCCGCGTACATGTGGACCTCCGGCAAGGGCCTGGACGAGGTGCTGCGCGAGGCGGAGATGCCGGCGGGCGACTTCGTGCGCTGGTGCAAGCAGGTGATCGACGTGCTGGGCCAGATCTCGGCGGCGGCGCCGGTGGAGGGCTCGGCGGTGGCCAAGAACGCGCGCAAGGCGGTGGAGGGGCTGCTGCGCGGGGTCGTGGCCTACTCCTCGGTCGGGTAGGCGGAGCCGGATCGCTTCGATCACATGGTCCCGGTGGGTGCTGCCGGGGCCATGTGATTTTCGTATGCCCGCACTGCGTCACCGTACGTGTTCGAATGCACTCGGGGCGTGCAAATGCCCCGAGCGTACTCCTGCCGTGCGCCCCGTTTCAGGTCGTTGCCGAATATGACATGGCGATGATCCGACCGGATTATGCTCGCCCGCGGCGCAGCGAGTTGAGGTTGTTCGTGAGCTTGCTCCCAAACGTCCTCAAACGTGCCGAAATTCCCGTCAGTTTCATGACGTACCCCCACTGGAAGCTGCCCGAACCCAGCCGATTCTTCTCAGAGGGCTTACATGGTGAGTGTTCAATCGCCCCCCGGTGGCCGTGAACTTCCCTACGCGCGCGTGTTGTTGCTGCCCGCCCTGGTGATGGCGGCGGCCACCGGGGCCGCCGTCGCCCTGGTGACGGACTCGGCCCGCCTCGCCGTCGCCTGTTGCGGTGCCGTCGCCACTCTGCTGGTGCTCAGCACGGGCGCCGAAGCGGTGCGCCGCGGACGCATCATCCGGGACCAGCGGGCGGAGCACGCCCGGCGCACCGCTCACCTGGAGGGGCGCCTGGCCGCCCACGACCAGGAGATCCACCGTCTCGCCTGCGACATCCTCCCCGCCGCCGTCGACCACCTGCGTGCCAGCCACACACCTCCCGAGGTGATGCGCGACGTCATCGACGGCCACCCCGAGTGGAGCCGGATCCCCGAGTCGCAGCGCGCGGTGGTGCGCATGATCCTCAAGATCGTGGACGACGAGGAGAACATCCGCGACTCCACCCAGCGCGCCTTCGTCAGCATCGCCCGGCGCGTCCAGGCGATCGTGCACCAACAGGCCAGAGAACTGCGGGAGATGGAGGAGGACCACGGTCGCAGCCCCGAGGTCTTCGACGACCTGCTGCGCATCGACCACGGCACCGCGCTGATCGGCCGCCTGGCCGACTCCGTCTCCGTCATCGGCGGCGGCCGCCCCGGCCGGCAGTGGCCCAACCCGGTCACGCTCTACAGCGTGCTGCGCGGCGCCATGTCCCGGATCCTGGAGTACCGGCGCATCGAACTGCACTCCATCGCCAAGGTCAACATCAAGGGCGTCGACGTCGAGCCCGTCATCCACGCCGCGGCCGAACTCCTCGACAACGCCACCCGCTACTCGCCGCCGCAGACCAAGGTGCACGTCACGGCCGTCGAGGTGCAGACCGGCGTCGCCATCGAGATCGAGGACGGCGGCGTCAGCCTGAACGAGGAGACCCGCACCCGGATCGAGCGGCTGCTCGAGGCGGCCAGGGCCGGGGTCGACCCGCTGGACCTCAGCGACACTCCCCGCCTGGGCCTCGCGGTCGTGGGACGCCTGTGCGCGAAGCACAGGATGCAGATCTCCCTGCGGGCCTCCGCGTACGGCGGTGTCCGCGCGGTCCTCGTCGTGCCCGGCGACATGACGACCACCGATCCCGCTCCGGGACTCGCCCACGGCATCGGCGCGACCTCCGTTCCGGCTCCGGGGGAGGACGCGGTGGCGGGCCCCGAGCGCGCCCCGAAGAGGCGCCGCCCCACCAGCCCCCGTGTCCCCGCCGCGGTCTCCCTGGCGGACGACGAGGTCCCCGAGGTCACCGAGTGGACGGCGGGCGGCCTGCCGCAGCGCCGCAGCCGGACCAGGACCCCGCTGAACCGGCGCGTCGCCGCGCGGGACGCCGCCGAGCGGGAGGGCGGGACGGTGCGGGCCGTGCCCCGACCCGGGCCCGCGCCCACGAGGAAGGACTCCGAACCGGGCCTGTGGGTCGAGGCGTTCTGGGACGGACTGAAGAAGGACAACCCGGGCCCGGACCCGACGGCGTTCACCCAGGACCCGACCGCGTATCTCCACCTGATCGAGGAGCCGGCCCGAGCCGAGGCCGACGTCCGGGCCGACGACGAGGGGGACCTCAAGTGATCCAGCAGCGAGCCAACTTCGACTGGATGCTCAAGGAGCTCCACGACAGCGTGCCGGGCATCGAGATGATCGTGGTGCTCTCGGCCGACGGACTGCGCATCGCCCGCTACGGCGGAGACGCCGACGCCGCCGACCGGGTCGCCGCGGCCTGTGCCGGACTCCAGAGCCTCGCGACCGCCGTCGCCGTGGAGATCCCGGACAGCGACGGCCGGATGAAGCTGGTCGTCATCGAGATCGACGGCGGCTACTTCTACCTCATGTCCGCGGGGGCCAACGCCTATCTCGCCGTGCTTGCCGACATCCGCACCGAACCCGGCCTCATGAGCGCCCGCATGCGCGACCTCGTGGTCCGTATCGGCGCCCACCTGACCAGTCCGCCGCGGCGGGGCGGGCAGACCGTATGACCCCTCCGCGGCGCCAGAGGCGTTCCCCCGGCCACGAACCGTCACCGCCCCCCGGACCCGCCGGGCAGGGCGAGGAGAAGCACCCCGAGCGGCTGTACGTGGTCGCCGGGGCGGGCGAGGACGGCGCCCGCGCGGCCGTCGACCTGGTGACCCTGATCGTGGCGCGCACCGAGCCGCCGCCGTCCGCCACCCCGGAGCAGGTGGCGCTGCTGCGGCTGTGCACCGCCCCGCTGTCCGTGGCCGAGCTGTCGGCCTACCTCAACCTGCCGTTCAGCGCGATGACGGCCCTGATCACCGAGCTGCTCGCGGCCGGCCTTGTGCAGGCCCGCGCGCCGATCGTCCGCCGGGCGGTCCCCGACCGACACCTCCTCGAAGCGGTGATGCATGGACTTCAAAGGCTCTGACACCATTCCCGGCCCGCGCACCGAGGACCATCTGCCGCACACGGCCCGGGCCGCGGCGAAGATCGTGATCGTCGGTGGGTTCGGGGTCGGCAAGACGACCATGGTGGGCTCGGTCAGCGAGATCAGGCCGCTCACCACCGAGGAGACGATGACCCAGGCCGGTATCGGCGTCGACGACGACTACGGCTCCGAGTCCAAGAGCGCCACCACCGTGGCGATGGACTTCGGCCGCATCACCATCAGCGACCAACTGGTTCTCTACCTCTTCGGCACCCCCGGCCAGCAGCGCTTCTGGTTCCTGTGGAACGGGCTGTTCGAGGGTGCGCTCGGCGCGGTGGTGCTGGCCGACACCCGCCGGCTGGAGGTCAGCTTCGACGTCATGGGCCGCCTGGAGGAGCGCGGCGTGCCCTTCGTCGTCGCCGTCAACTCCTTCCCGGACGCCCCGCGTCACCCGCTCCCGGAACTGCGCGCCGCGCTCGACCTGTCCGAGGAGATCCCGATCGTCGAGTGCGACGCGCGGCGCCGCGCCTCCAGCCGCGATGTGCTGATGACGCTGACGCGCTTCCTGCACTCCCTCGCCGCGACGGGCTCGCTCCCCTGATCCGCACCGGTCGGCCCGTCCCGCACCCACACCTCTTCCGTTTTCCGAAAGCGACCGCTGTGACGCCTGAACCCCAATCCCCGACCGGTCCGGACGACTTCGCCCTCGACCCGCCCCCCGGCTGCCCCGCGCACGGCACCGGGCCCGGAGGACTGCACCGGCTCCACGAGGCGCGGGACATGAGAGCGCTCTACGAGCAACTGCGCGACCAGTACGGACCGGTGGCGCCCGTACTGCTCCACGACGACGTGCCGATGTGGGTGGTCCTCGGCCACGCCGAGAACCTGCACATGGTGAGCACCCCGTCGCAGTTCACCAAGGACAGCCGTATCTGGACGCCGCTCAGGGACGGCACGGTCAAGCCCGATCACCCGCTCATGCCGCACATCGCCTGGCAGCCGATCTGCGCACACGCCGAGGGCGAGGAACTCAAGCGGCTGCGCGGCGCCGTCCAGGGCGCCCTGGAGTTCATCGACTTCCGCGCCCTGCGCCGCCACATCGGCCGGGCCACCCAGCGCCTGGTCAACCGGTTCTGCGAGACGGGCCGCGCCGACCTCGTCGCCCAGTTCACCGAGCATCTGCCCATGGCGGTGATGTGCCAGGTCCTCGGCATGCCCGAGGAGTACGACGACCGGATCGTGCAGGCCGCCCGCGACATGCTCAAGGGCACCGAGACCGCGATCGCCAGCAACGAGTACATCATGGACTGCCTGCTGCGGGTCACCGCCCGCCGCCGGGCCCGGCCCGAGGACGACCTCACCAGCCACCTCATCGAGCAGCCGGCGGGGCTGACCGACGAGGAGGTCGGCCAGCACCTGCGGGTCGTGCTCATCGGCACCTACGAGGCCACCGCCAACCTGCTGGCCAACACCGTGCGCCGGGTCCTGACCGAGCCGGGCTTCCGGGCCCAGCTCAACGGCGGCCAGATGACGGTGCCGGAGGCGGTCGAGCAGTCCTTGTGGGACGAGCCGCCGTTCAGCACCATCTTCGGCTACTTCGCCAAGCAGGAGACCGAGCTCGGTGGCCGGCGCATCCGCCGGGGCGACGGGCTGCTGCTGGGCATCGCGCCGGGCAACGTCGATCCCCGGGTGCGGCCGGGCCCGACGGCGGACATGCAGGGCAACCGTTCCCACCTCGCCTTCGGCGGCGGCCCGCACGAGTGTCCCGGCCAGGACGTCGGGCGCGCCATCGCCGACGTGGGCGTCGACATGCTGCTGACCCGGCTGCCGGACGTCCGGCTCGACCGCGACGAGGCGGAGCTGCGGTGGACGGAGTCGATCGCCTCCCGCCATCTGGTGGAGCTGCCGGTGCGGTTCACGCCGCGGCCGCAGCAGGACGAGAGAGCGAAGCCGAGCCACACCCCGCACCCTGTCGCGCCGCCGCGCCCGGCCTGGGAGGTCGGCGCCGGGTCCGCTCGGCAGCGGCCGGAGCCGTCGACTGAGCCGTCATCAGTGCCGTCACCCGAGCCGCCGCCCGCGCCCCCGGCGGCGCAGGAGCCGCCGGGCGCCGGGGAGCCGAACCCCGCACCGGTCGCCCCCGCGGCCCGCCCCCAGGGTGCCTGGCAGCGCTTCCTGCGCTGGTGGCGCGGTTACTGACCGGCGGCCCACCCTGCGAAGTCGGACCAGGCCTGGAGCACCCTTCCGCTGGTGAACCGGTGCTCCGCCCCTGTGACCGGATCCGTGAACTCCAGCGTCCGCGCGAGCAGTTGCAGAGGGCGCCGGAAGTCGCCGGCCGGCACGGGGGCGGTCACCACCGGGTAGAGCGGGTCGCCCAGGATCGGCACGCCCAGCGCGTTCATGTGCACCCGTAGCTGGTGCGTCTGTCCGGTGGCGGGCACCAGCCGGTACCGTCCCAGCCCGTCCGCGCGGTGTTCGGCCAGTTCCACACGCGTGACGGCGTTCGGCTCGCCCGCCACCTCGCGCGCGGCCTGCACCCCGCGCTCCTTCACGATCCGGCTGCGCACGGTCCGCGGCAGGGCCGGCGCCGGGTCGTAAGGGGCCACCGCCTCGTACTCCTTGCGCACCAGCCGGTCGCGGAACAGCGTCTGGTAGGCGCCGCGCTCCTCGGGCCGCACCGTGAACAGCACCAGCCCGGCGGTGAGCCGGTCCAGGCGGTGCGCTGCGCTCAGGGCCGGGATCCCCAGCTCCCGCCGCAGTCGCGCCAGCGCCGTCTCGGTGACGTGCGAGCCGCGCGGGGTGGTGGCGAGGAAGTGCGGCTTGTCGACGACGACGAGGTGCTCGTCGCGGTGCACGACCCGAAGCGGGAACGGCACCGGCACCTCCTCGGGCAGCTCCCGGTGGAACCACACGTACATCCCCGGCTCGTACGGCGCGTCGGGCGCCACCGCCCGTCCGTCGGCCCCGACGACCCGGCCCGCGTCGACCATGGCCCCGACCACTCCGGGGCCGGCCCCCGACAGCCGCTCCACCAGATACGCCCGCACGGTGGTCCAGGCTCCCGCGGCGGGCAGCCGGACCCGCACCGGGTCCACCCCGTGGCGCTGGGGCAGGGGAGAGGGCGGGGTACGGGTCTTGCGTCGCATCGACCGAAGCCTACGAGGCCGCCCACGGCCCGGGAAAACCACTGCGCCGGCGGCCTTCGCGTGGGCAGGATACGGGCCATGCCTTTTCTCACCAGCCCGGTACTTCCCGCCGGCACCTTCGCGCGCGCCGCGCAGCCCACCATGCCCACCGGCGACGGTCTCCTCCTGCGGCCCTGGACGCCCGAGGACGCGCCCGTCGTCCACGACGTCTTCCAGGACCCGGTCATGCACCAGTGGCACGCCAGGGCCGCCGAGTCCGAGTCCGAGGCGGCCGGCTGGATCGAGGAGTGGTGTGCCGCCTGGGCGGCGGACCGGGAGGCCCAGTGGGCGGTGGCCCACGCGGACACCGGCCGCCTGGTGGGGCGGGTCGCGCTGCGCGAGGTGCGGTTCGAGGACGGCGCGGCGGAGGTGGCGTACTGGACCGCTCCGGCGGCCCGTGGCCGGGGCGTGGCCTCACGCGCCACCACGGCCCTCGTCCACTGGGCGTTCGAGGACACCGGGTTCCACCGCCTTGAGCTCCTGCACTCCGTGCGCAACGGCGCCTCCTGCCGCGTCGCCACCAGGACCGGCTTCGCCCTGGAAGGCACCAAACGCAGTTCGGGCCTCCACGCGGACGGCTGGCACGACATGCATCTGCACGCGCGCGTCCGGGGGGACTGAGGCGGAGTTCCCGCTCCTTGGAGCACCACGATATATCGCGTGTATTGACGGAGGGGGCGAGGTCGCGATATGTTCGGCTACGGATATTCGGAAGCGAGGTGATCGGGTATGGCCGGCGGGCGCAGGAAGTTGAGCAATCCGCTCGCGCTGACCGTGATGACCACGCTCTGGCAGAAGCCCATGCACCCCTACGAGATCGCGCAGACCCTGCGCCGCCAGGGCAAGGACGCCAGCACCAAGATCAACTACGGCTCGCTCTACACGGTCGTGCAGAACCTCGAGGAGCGCGGCTTCGTCGAGGTGGTCGACGTGGAGCGGCGGGGCAACCGCCCCGAGCGCACGATCTACGCGCTCACCGAGTCCGGCCGTGAGGAGATGACGCGGTGGCTGTCGGACCTCGTCGCCGTACCGGCCAAGGAGTACCCGATCTTCGAGACCGCGCTCTCGCTGCTGGGGGCCCTGCCCCCGGACGACGTCGTGCGGCTGCTGGAGGAGCGGCTGACCACCCTGGAAATGCGGGTGGCGAGCGGACGGGCGGTGCTGGACAAGCTCTACGAGACGCTGCCGCGCCTGTTCCTCGTCGAGGTCGAGTACCACCAGCACATGGCCGAGGCGGAGACGGAGTGGGTCCGCGCTTTCGCCCGCGAGATCCGCGAGGGCTCGCTGCCGGGCGTCGAGAGCTGGCGCCGCTTCCACGAGACGGGGGAGATCCCCGCGGAGTTCAAGGAAGCCGAGGAACGCCACTACCAGAAGTGAACCGTCAATGAGACAGACCCCGGCAGGGCTGTTGCAGCAGCCCCGCCAGGGTCTCGAACCCCGAGCCGAATCCACCGTGAGGCTTCTCCGGGCGATCGAGGTGCGGCACACCCAGGATAGCCCGGCGCTCTCACGTGGATCATTCGGCGATCTTCGCCACCCATCCACAACCACTCGTCCAGGAGAGCTCCGCCATGAGTCCCACCCGTGCGCCCGCCGTCGAGGCACGTCGGCTGACCAAGACCTATCCCGGTGACGTCACCGCCCTGAACGGCATGGACATCACCGTCGAGCCGGGCACCGTCTTCGGTCTCCTCGGCCCGAACGGCGCCGGCAAGTCCACCACCGTCAAGATCCTCACCACCCTGGCCCGCCCCGACTCCGGCGAGGCGGCCGTGGCCGGCCACGACGTGCTGCGCCACCCGGACCGGGTGCGGCGTGCCATCGGCGTGGTCGCGCAGAGCTCGGGCGCCGACCCGGTCGCCACCGGCCGCGAGAACCTCCGGCTCCAGGGAAGGCTCTACGGACTGAGGGGCGCCGACCTGGACCGCCGGGTCGACGGACTGCTGGAGCGGTTCAGCCTCGCCGACGCCGCCCGCCGCCCCGTCAAGGGCTACTCCGGCGGTATGCGGCGGCGCCTGGACGTCGCCCTCGGACTGGTGCACCGGCCCGAGGTCCTCTTCCTCGACGAGCCCACCACCGGCCTCGACCCGGAGGCCCGTACGGCGATGTGGGACGAGATCGGCCGCCTGGCCGGCGAGGAGGGCCTGACCATCCTGCTGACCACGCACTATTTGGAGGAGGCCGACCGGCTCGCCGAGCGCATCGCCATCGTCGACCGCGGCCGGGTCGTCGTCGAGGGCACCCCGGACTCCCTCAAGGGCGAACTGCGCGGCGACGCGGTCCACGTGGAGCTGCGCGAGGCGGTCGGCGAGGCCGGGCGTACGGTGCTCGGCAGCGCTCTGGGCGCCCTGCCCGGCGTGCACGAGGTGCTGATCGACGGACGCCGGATCAGCGCCCGCGCCGACGACGGAGCCGCCGCCATGCCCGCCCTCCTCGCGGGCCTGGAGCGCGCCGGGGTCGCCGTGACCGCGGCGACCGTGGCCCGCCCCTCCCTCGACGACGTCTACCTCCGCTACGCGGGCCGGCGTTATGCCGAGGCGGAGGCCGAGAGCGGAGCCCCCGGCACCGGGGCCCTCGCCCTCGCCGGAGGTGCGCGATGAGCACCGCGATCGCGCAGACCTGGTACATGACCCAGCGTCAGCTGACGGTGTTCGCGCGCCAGCCGGCCTACGCGGTCATCACGCTGATCCAGCCGGTGATCTGGCTGTTCCTGTTCGGCAACCTCTTCAGGAAGGTCGTCGAGCTCGGCGGCTTCGGCACCACCTCGTACCTGGACTACCTGGTGCCGGGCGTGGTGGTGATGAGCGCGCTCAGCTCCAACATGTGGGCCGGCATGGGCACGTTGGAGGAGATCCAGCGCGGCACGCTCAACCGGTTCCTGACCACCCCGGTCAGCCGGGCCGCCCTGATGAACGGCAACGTGGTCCACAACGGCCTGGTCACCGCCCTCCAGTCCGTCGTCATCGTGCTGCTCGGCCTGCTGGGCGGGGCCGACTACCCCGGAGGCGTCGGCGGCGTCCTGATCCTGGTGCTCGCCTCGGTGCTGCTGGGCACGGTCTTCGGGGCGCTTTCCAACGCGCTCGGAATGCTGGTGCAGGAGCGGGAGTCCATCATCGGGATCAACACCTTCCTGCTGCTGCCCCTGACGTTCCTGTCCTCCGCCTTCATGGCGCCCGCGCAGATGCCCGTCTGGATGCGCCACATCGCCGACTTCAACCCGCTCAACTGGGCGATGGTGGCGGGTCGTTCCGCGATGTCCGCGCATCCCGACTGGGGTGTCGTGGGGAGCCGGGGCGGTGCGCTGCTGGCCCTCGCGGTGGCCGCGGTGTGGCTGTCGATACGGACGTTCCGTTCCTACCAGCGGTCGGTCTGAGCCACGCGAGAGCGACGGTACCGACCCGGGTACCGCCGCTTTCGTACGTGGCTCACGCGGCCGGCGCCGCGCCCTCCTGCTCCGTCTCGATCCGGGCGTTCCAGTCGCGCTTGGAGGCCTGCCAGCCGTCCTCGTCGTGGCCGAGCCGCCAGTAGCCGGAGATCGACAGGTCCTCGCGGGGAACGGCGTGCTCGACCCGCAGCAGCCGGCGCAGTTCCTTCACGAACCCGGCCTCACCGTGCACGAACGCGTGCACCCGGCCCTCGGGGAACGGCAGCGCCCGTACGGCCTCCACCAGCGCCCGGCCGACGGGCCCCTCGCCGCGGTGCAGCCAGACCACCTCCACGTCGGAGTCGATCTTCTGCTCCTCCTCGGGACCCGCGACCTCGATGAAGGCGTGGGCCGTCGCGCCCTCGGGCAGTGCCTCCAGGGAGCGCGCGATCGCGGGCAGGGCGCTCTCGTCACCGGCCAGCAGATGCCAGTCGGCGCTCGCGTCCGGGGCGTAGGCGCCGCCGGGACCCAGGAAGTGCACGGTCTCGCCCGGCCGTGCCAGCAGCGACCAGGGGCCGGCCAGCCCCTCGTCGCCGTGGATGACGAAGTCCAGGGTCAGTTCGCGGTGGCCGGGGTCCCAGGCGCGCACCGTGTACGTCCGGGTCACCGGCCACTGCTCGCGCGGCAACTCCTCGCGGATCCGCTGAAGATCGAAGGGTTCCGGATAGGTGACCCCGTCGGGCGGGAACAGCAGCTTGACGTAGTGGTCCGTGCAGGTGTCCGCCGAGAAGTCCGCCAGGCCCTCCCCGCCGAGCACCACGCGCTGCATGTGCGGGGTCAGCCGTTCGGTCCGGACGACCTGCGCGGAGTGGGTCCTGCGCGGCTTGCGCGCCGGACGTTCTGCCATGACGGCCTCCCTGATTCCCCTTGCTTAGGTTTACCTAAGTTAACACCTCGCCCCGGTGAGTACCTCTCCCGTCCGGCCGCCGGCCGTGCGCGTCGCCGCAGCCGTCACGCCGGCAACGTGGCGAGCAGCCGCTGAAGCGAACCTCCCAGGCCCCAGCGGGCCGCCAGCTCCTCGAGCGCCGCCGGATCGCGCGGGGCGCGCGGCAGCGCCGTGTCCACGTCCGGCACCGGGACGTCGGCGGCGACGCGCACGACCTTCGGCGCCACCGCGAGATACGGCCGCGCCTCGTCGAGCCGCCTGCGCTGCGACGGCGTGAGCTTCGCCTCCGGGTCGTCGACGGCCGCCATGATCCCGGCCAGGTCGCCGAACTCGGCGAGCAGCCTGGCCGCCGTCTTCTCCCCGATGCCGGGCACGCCGGGCAGTCCGTCGCTCGGGTCGCCGCGCAGCAGCGCCAGATCCGCGTACCCCGGGCCGTCGACCCCATACTTCTCCCGCAGCGCCGCCTCGTCGGTGGCCTGGAGCGTGCCGACGCCCTTGACCGGGTACAGCACCCGCACCCCGCGGGCGTCGTCCACCAGCTGGTACAGGTCCCGGTCGCCGGTGACGATGTCGACCGGGCCCGTCGCCCGCGCGGTGAACGTGCCGATCACGTCGTCCGCCTCGTACCCTGCGACGCCCACGCGCGCGATGCCCACCGCGTCCAGGACGGACTCGATCACCGGGACCTGCGGGGACAGGGTGTCCGGCACCTCCTCCTCGTCCGGACCGCCGGTGTGCTCCACGGCCACCCGGTGCGCCTTGTAGGAGGGGATCAGCTCCACCCTCCAGGCCGGCCGCCAGTCGGCGTCCATACAGGCCACCAGGTGATCGGGCCGGTGGTCCTTGACCAGCCGGTCGATGAAGTCGAGCAGCCCGCGCACGGCGTTCACCGGCGTGCCGTCCGGGGCCCTGATCGACTCCGGGACGCCGAAATAGGCGCGGAAGTACAGGGAGGCGGTGTCGAGGAGCATCAGTCGTCCGGTCACGTCTCGCATCATGCCGTACGGCACCGACAGTCACCGGACGGCCGGGAACCGTGGATTCCACGTGAACGGAAGCCGAGGGCGATGTGAAGCAGGCCACGTTCGGTTTGAGCCAAACGGGTCTGGGCAGGCGCGCCTCGGATCGAAGGTGGTTGCTTTCTTCAACTGTTAGCGGCCCTCCGCATCCCGTTCCTGGCCCCGAGACAAGAGGTACGCGTGTCTTCAAGACTTCAGGCCCAGCACCTGTTCAAGGTGTTCGGCCGACGACCGGACGAGGCAGTCGAAAAGCTACGGCAGGGTGCCGACCGCGAGGACTTGCGCGCCGACGGCACCACCGCCGCCGTCATCGACGCCTCCTTCAGCGTCGATCCCGGCCAGATCTTCGTCGTCATGGGCCTGTCCGGTTCCGGCAAGTCCACGCTCCTGCGGATGCTGAACGGGCTGCTGGAGCCGACCGCCGGCAGCGTCAGCTTCGACGGCCAGGACCTGACCGCGCTCAGCGACCGCGAGCTGCGCGAGGTCCGCTCCAGGAAGATCAGCATGGTCTTCCAGCACTTCGCGCTCTTCCCGCACCGCAGCGTCCGTGAGAACGCCGCCTATGGCCTGGAAGTGCAGGGCGTGCCCCGCGCCGAGCGCGAACGCCGCGCCGACGAGGCGCTCGCCCTGTGCGGTCTGGCCGGCTGGGAGTCCTCCTGGCCCGACGAGCTCTCCGGCGGCATGCAGCAGCGGGTGGGCCTGGCCCGCGCCCTGGCCACCGACGCCGACCTGCTGCTGATGGACGAGTCCTTCAGCGCCCTGGACCCACTGATCCGGCGCGACATGCAGGACCAGCTGCTCCAGCTCCAGAAGACGCTCAAGAAGACGATCGTCTTCATCACCCACGACCTCAACGAGGCCATGCGCCTGGGCGACCGGATCGCCGTCATGCGCGACGGCCGCATCGTGCAGACCGGCACCGCCGAGGACATCCTGCTGCGCCCCGCCGACGACTACGTCGCCTCCTTCACCCAGGACGTCGACCGGTCCCGGGTGCTGACCGCGGAGTCGGTCATGGACCGCGACGTACGCGGTGACGAGGCGGACTGCGGCTGCGACACCGCGACCCCGCACACCCCGTTCACCGAGCTGTGCGCGATCAGCGCCCGCGTGCCCCACCCGGTCGCCGTGCTGGACGAGCACCGCGACCTCGTCGGCATCGTCCCGCGCCGGCGCCTCGTCGGCTTCCTGGGCGACGAGCAGAGTTCCCAGGTGAGCTGCGACGCGCCGCGGGACAAGGGCGGCGACAAGGCGGTGGCCCGTGCCTAGGATCCCGCTCGGCGACTGGGTCAACTCCGCGGTCGACTGGCTGCTCGGCCACATGTCCTGGCTCTTCGACTTCTTCAAGGCCGTGTTCACCGGCACCTACGACGGCATCAACGCCGTCCTCCAGGCGCCGGAGCCGCTGCTGCTCGCGGGCATCTTCGCCGTGCTCGCCTGGTGGCTGCGCGGCGCCTTCGCCGGAGTGCTCACCTTCGTGGGGTTCGCGTTCATCGACTCCATGGAGCTGTGGTCGGACGCGATGGTGACCCTGTCGCTGGTCCTCGTCGCCACGATCATCGCGCTGGTGATCTCGGTGCCGGTCGGCATCTGGGCGGCCCGCTCGGACCGGGTCAGCGCCTTCGTCCGGCCGGTCCTGGACTTCATGCAGACGCTGCCCGCGATGATCTACCTCATCCCGGCCATCCTGTTCTTCGGCACGGGCGCCTCCGCGGGCATCGTCGCCACCCTGATCTTCGCCCTCGCGCCCGGCGTCCGCATGACCGAGCTGGGCATCCGCCAGGTCGACAAGGAACTGGTCGAGGCGGCCGAGGCGTTCGGCACCACGCCCCGCAACACGCTGCTGCGCGTCCAGCTGCCGCTGGCGCTGCCCACCGTGATGGCCGGCGTCAACCAGGTGATCATGCTCGGCCTGTCCATGGCCGCGATCGCCGGCATGGTCGGCACCGGCGGCCTCGGCGGCGACGTCAACGAGGCCATCGGTCAGCTCAACGTCGGCCTCGGCTCCGAGTCCGGCATCGCCATCGTGATCCTCGCGATCTACCTCGACCGCATGACCAGCGCCCTGGGCACCGAGGTCTCGCCGCTCGGCCGGCGCGCCGCCGCCAAGGCGCGGGCCGTCAAGGGCCTGAAGATCTGGTCCTACCGGCCGCAGCCGCAGATCGCCGTGATCGGCGTGGTGATCCTCGCCCTGGTCGCGGGCGGCATGGGCCTCTTCGCGGGAGGCAGCGGCAGCGCGACCGCCGGCGACGGCAGCGACGTCGGCCGCGGCAAGAAGATCACCATCGGATACATCCCGTGGGACGAGGGCGTCGCGTCCACCTTCCTGTGGAAGGAGATCCTCGAACAGCGCGGCTACCAGGTGGACGCCCGCCAGTTCGACGCCGGACCGCTCTACACCGCGCTCGCCCAGGGCAACGTCGACTTCGAGACGGACTCCTGGCTGCCGACGACCCACGCCCAGTACTGGAAGAAGTACGGCAGCCGGCTCGACGACCTCGGCTCCTGGTACGGCCCGACGTCCCTGGAGCTGACCGTCCCCTCGTACATGAAGGACGTGAACTCGCTCGAGGACCTCAAGGGCAAGGCGGCCCAGTTCGGCGGGAAGATCACCGGCATCGAGTCCAGCGCCGGCATGATGGCCCTGCTCAAGAGCAAGGTCCTCAAGGACTACGGCCTGGACAAGGAGTACAAGGTCGTCGACAGCTCCACGCCCGCCATGCTGGCCGAGCTCAAGCGCGCCTACAGCAAGAAGGAACCGATCGTCGTCACGCTCTGGTCACCGCACTGGGCGTACAGCGACTTCGATCTGAAGAAGCTGAAGGACCCCAAGGGCTCCTGGGGCAAGGGCGACGGCGTGCACACGCTGGCCCGCAAGGGCTTCGCGGACGACGACCCGGTCGTCGGCGCGTGGCTGAAGAACTTCAAGCTGACCGAGAAGCAGCTCACCGGCCTCGAGGCCGAGATCAACAAGGCGGGCAAGGGCCGCCAGCAGGACGCCGTCCGCGCCTGGCTGAAGGACAACCCGGGCGTCGTCGACAAGCTCGCCCCGCTGCCCGGCGGCGACTCGGCCGCCAAGCCGGCGGAGGCCAAGCGCACCCTGAACGTCGCCTGGTTCCCGTGGGACGAGGACATCGCCGTCACCCACCTGTGGAAGAACGTCCTGGAACGCCGCGGCTACCGGATGAACCTGAAGCAGATGGACGTGGGCCCGGTCTACACCGGCCTGGCCGGTGGTGACATCGACCTCAACTTCGACGCCTGGCTGCCGTACGCCCAGAAGAACTACTGGGACAAGAACAAGGACAGACTCAGGGACCTCGGCACCTGGTACGAGCCGACCTCCCTGGAGATCGCCGTGCCGTCCTACGTCAAGGGCGTGAAGTCCCTGGAGGACCTCAAGGGCAAGGCGTCCACCTTCAACGGGAAGATCATCGGCATCGAGCCGGGCACCGGCGAGATGACCCTGCTGAAGGACAAGGTCCTGCCCGGCTACGGCCTGGACAAGGAGTACAAGGTCGTCGACGGCTCCACGCCCGCGATGCTCGCCGAGCTCAAGCGCGCGTACGCCAAGAAGCAGCCCGTGGCCGTGGTGCTGTGGTCGCCGCACTGGGCGTACAGCCGCTACGACCTCACCAAGCTCGCCGACGACAAGAAGCTCTTCGGCGAGGGCAACACCGTGCGCACCATCTCCAGCGCCAAGTTCCCCGAGCAGTACCCGCAGCTCACCAAGTGGATCAAGAACTTCAGGATGAGCGAGGACGAGCTCGGCAGCCTGGAGAGCGAGATCAACCAGCACGGTCAGGGCCACGAGGCCGAGGCCGTCACCGCCTGGCTGAAGCAGCACCCCGACGTCCCGGCGCGGATGACCCCGCAGTAGCCGCCGACCCGGACACCGCCGAAGGGGCGGGCCCGCCCCGCGTCGCCCTGCGATGCGGGGGACGGGCCCGCCCCGCACGCTTGTCCACAGAAGGAATCCGGCCAACCACGCAGAGCCACCCCCACGCGCCCGGGGCCCGCGCGATCCTTACAGGGACATGACGGCGACAGGAAACTGTTTGCCGAACATGCGTAGGGTGCAGAGAACTCATCAGAAGGAGTGCGCCCGGAGCCGGGCCCACGGGCAGCGGCCCACGAGCAGCGGACCGACGAGCGAAGGAGGGAGCCGGAGCGATGGGCGACAACAAAGAGCGGCCCCTTCGAGTGGGCGCGGCCGTCCGGCGGCGCCGCCGCGCGCTGGGGCTCACCCTCGCCGTGGTGGCCGACCGCAGCGGCCTGTCGGTCCCCTTCCTGAGCCAGATCGAGAACGACCGGGCCCGGCCCAGCCAGACCTCCCTGGAGAAGGTCGCCGACGCCCTGCGCACCACCGCGGTGGAACTGCTGGCGGCGGCCGACCCGGCGTGCAGCGTCGACGTCGTGCGCGCCGAGGTCACCGAGCTGGAACCCGAACCCCGGGTGCGCTCCCTGGTGCGCGGCCACCACCAGCTGCACGCCTCGGAGTTCACCGGGGACCACGACGCCGGCCGTGAATTCCAGCACCGCAACGACGAGTTGATGTACGTCGCCGACGGAGCGGTGGAGATCGAGGCGGAGGGCCGGGCCTACCGGCTGGCGCGCGGCGACACGATGTACCTCACCGGCGGGGTCCGCCACCGCTGGCGGGCGACCGTGGCCGACACCCGGGTGGTCGTGGTCGCGGTCGCCGAGCACATCGAGGCGGTACAGGACCGGTCGCGCTGATGCGGGTCGTCTCGCTGGTCCCCTCGCTCACCGAGGCGGTGGCCGTGTCCCTGCCCGGCGTGCTCGTCGGCGCCACCGACTGGTGCACTCATCCGGCCGGCCTCGACGTCACCCGGGTCGGCGGCACCAAGAACCCCAAGGTGGACCGGATCGCCGCCCTCGCCCCCGACCTGGTGATCGCCAACGAGGAGGAGAACCGGGCGCCGGACCTCGACGCCCTGCGCGCGGCGGGTCTGGAGGTCCTGGTGACCGAGATCAGGGACCTGCCGCAGGCCTTCCGCGAACTGGCGCGGGTGCTGCGCGCATGCGGCGGGACCGGCCGGCCCCGGTGGCTGGACGAGGCCGAGGCGGCCTGGTCGTCACCGCCCGTGCCCGGGGGCCGTACGACGGCCGTCGTACCGATCTGGCGGCGGCCCTGGATGGTGCTGGGCCGGGACACCTTCGCGGGTGACGTCCTGGCCCGCCTGGGCGTCGACCACCTCTACGCCCGGCACGCGGAGCGCTATCCGCGCGTCCCGCTGGAGGAACTGCGGGCGGCGGCGCCGGACGTCGTCGTACTGCCGGACGAGCCGTACCGCTTCACCGCCGACGACGGTCCCGAGGCCTTCCCCGGACTGCCCTGCGCGCTGGTCAGCGGGCGGCACCTGACGTGGTACGGGCCGTCACTGGCGCGGGCTCCACGGGTGCTGGGCGAGGCGCTGCGAGCAGCGCGCCGCTGATCAGCCCGCGGGCGGTGTGCACGCCCGCGGCGGCCCAGGCGGTCACGAGGACGGCGTACAGACCGACCGCGAGGGCGCTGTAGGCGGTGAGGTGGGTGTGCCGGGCGAGGGCCGCGGCGCCGGTGACGCAGGTGCCCACCGGGAACGTGAACGACCACCAGGTCATGGCGAAGCCCATGCCCTGGCGGGCGGCGCGCAGCACCTGGGCGGCGGCGAAGGCGAACCACATCAGCGCGAAGCCCATGACCGGGACGCCGTACAGCACGGCGAGCACGGCGAAACCGCCGGCGTACGGGGCCGGTACGACACCGGGTGCCGTATCCGCGAAGGCGCCGACGGCGGTGGTGGACTGCCCGAGCGGGCCGAGGACCAGGAACAGCGTCGGGGTCAGCGCGAGCGGCAGCGGGCCCGCCGTGAGCAGCCGGCCGAAGATCACCGGCAGTACGACCAGGGTCGCGAGCAGGCTGAGCCCGAACATCGCCACACACGCGAGGAGCAGGGTCGACCGGGCCTGTCCGGCCGGCAGGTGCGCCACGAGGGCGGGTCCCAGGGCGGCGGACACCATGGGTGCGACCAGCGGCAGCAGCCACACGGGCGTCGCCTGGTGCGGCTCGATCCGGTGGTGCACGACCATCAGGTACGGCACGGCCACGGCGGCCGTGAGCCCGACGGCCGTGCCGGCGGTGAACAGCACGGCGTCCAGGGCGACCGCGGCCGGGGTGCCGATCCAGTCCCGCCCGACGGACAGGGCGCCGCCGCCGACCGCCAGCAGGGCCATGGACAGACAGCCGTAGAACGGTGCCGCCGTCGCGTCCAGGAGGTGAGCGCGGGCCTGGTCGCGGTGGTGGGTCCAGTGCAGGGTGCGGGCGGTGAGCAGTGCCACGAGCACGACGAGGGAGAGGGCCCACACGGCGGTGCACACGGTGCGCAGTCCCGGGATGTGCGGCGGCAGCGCGGCGCCCGCGGTGCCGACGGCGGCGGTGCCCATGACGGAGGCGTACCAGTTGGGGCCCAGATGGCGGACGGCGGGGACGCGGGGCCGGGGTGCGGCCTGCCGGGGCAGGGTGTGGGCTGCGATGACCATGACTCCAGCTTTTCCCGGTCCATACGCTCCCACCAGGGGGTTTGTGTCTATCACGACATAAGCTGGCCTTATGAGGAGTACCGGGAGGACTGAGGTGAACGGAGGAGACGGCGCGGGACGGCGGCCGGGGACCTCGCTGGGCCACCGGGTGCCCGACCTGGGCGCGCTGGAGCTGTTGCTGGCGGTGGCGCGGCTGGGGAGCCTGGGCGGGGCCGCGCGGGAGCTGGGCATCACCCAGCCGGCGGCGAGCAGCCGGGTCCGTTCCATGGAGCGGCAGCTGGGTGTGGCGCTGGTGGACCGCTCGCCGCGCGGATCGCGGCTGACGGACGCCGGTGCGCTGGTCACCGACTGGGCGCGGCGGGTCGTCGAGGCGGCGGAGGCCTTCGACGCGGGCGCGCAGGCGCTGCGGGACCGGCGGGACTCGCGGCTGCGGGTGGCGGCCAGCATGACGATCGCGGAGTACCTGCTGCCGGGATGGCTGATCGCGCTGCGCACCCGGCGGCCGGACACGGCGGTGTCCCTGCTCGCCGGGAACTCGGCGGTGGTCGCGGAGCGGCTGCTGGCCAACGAGGCGGACCTGGGTTTCGTGGAGGGGGTGTCGGTGCCGTCCGGTCTCGACTCCGTCGTGATCGGCCACGACCGCCTGCTCGTGGTGACCGCGCCGGCCCACCCGTGGGCCCGACGCCGGCGGCCGTTGTCCGCGCAGGAACTGGCCACCACGCCGCTGATCCTGCGGGAGAAGGGCTCCGGCACCCGGCAGGTGCTGGACGCGGCGCTCGGCGGCCTGGCGCGCCCGCTGATCGAGCTGTCCTCCACGACGGCGGTGAAGGCCTCCGCGGTGAGCGGAGCGGGACCAGCCGTGCTCAGCGAACTCGCGGTGGGCGAGGAGCTGTCCCTGCGCCGGCTCGTTCCCGTGCCCGTGGACGGCGTCACCCTCGAACGCGACCTGCGCGCGGTCTGGCCCACCGGCCACCGCCCGGTGGGCCCGGCCCGCGAACTCCTGTCCCTGACACGCTCGGAAACCGGAACCGGAACCGGACAACGCACGAGGCCGGGGGCCGGCTGAGACGGGGGCCGCGGACCGGGTCGGGAGGCGCGCCGTGCCGGGCTGGGTCGGGCGTCCGGCGGCGGGGGTAGGAACCGGCCGTGTCGGGGAGAGGCGGTGGGTCCGGGCCGGGTTGGGAAGCCGTTGCGTCGGGCCGGGTTGGAAGTCCGCGGTACCGGGCTGGAGTTGGAGATCTGCCCCGCCGGGCCGAGACCGGGCTCCGGCCCTGGGTCAGGAGCCCGCCGCGCCAGGCCGAGGCCAGGAGCCCGCCGCGTCGGGCCGGGGTCAGGGACCCGCTCGCAGGCCGGGCTGGCCCCCGGCCTGCGAGCGGGTTCATGTTTCTGCTCTGTGGGAACCGGGTCAGGCGTGCAGTGAGCGCCAGGGGCGGGTCGTGTGCTCGGCGGGTGTGCCGTCGAGGATCTGTGCGGTGCGGGAGGCCGGGTCGAGTACGACGGTGGCCAGGCTCGCCCAGCGGCTGCCCGTAGGACCGGACATGTCCGGAACGCAGGTCACCGGTGGTTCCCCGGGGCCGGTCACCAACCGCTGGATCAGTTCGCCGGCACGCTCGACGGGATCGCGGGCGAGCCGGTCGCGGAGGAAGGCGTAGCGCTCGCCGGAGTCGGGCTGGTAGAGCCAGGTCTTCTCGTGCCGGGAGGGTACGGCGGTGAGGAAGTGGTTGGTGCGCAGATGCGTTCCCTCGGCCACCTCGGGCACCTCGAAGACCCCCACCGGGCTGAGGTCGAGGAGGACGGCGCTGTGTGCGTCGAAGAGCGTGAAGGACCCGGACGAAGTGAGGGGGGCCTCGCGCAGGATCTCCCGCGCGTGCTCGACGCTGCCGGCCTCCTCGAGGACGAGCGCGGCGAGGACGTGCACCGGGATGCCGCCGGCGCGGTCGTCCCGGTGGCCGAGGATGTTGAAGTGCAGGGCGAGTCCGGCGCTGTTCACGCCGATCTTGGCGAGGATGCCGTGCTCGGTGATGCCCACGTACCGGTGCGTGCCGCCGGCGGATTCGAGGGTGTGCCAGGAGGAGCTGAGCTCGACGTGCCAGTCCCAGGTCTGCACTCCGACGTGGGTGCTGCCCCCGTCGGAAGTCCGCAGCCGCCGCACGATGGTGGAGCACTCGCCGGGCGGGACGGCGCTGCCTCGGGCGAGGATCTCGGTGCGGGCGTTGAGCGAGGCGACCCGCCAGGGCTCGGCCCCGGCTCCCTCGGCGATGCCCTCGATCTGCTCGCGCAGGGCCGGGCGGAAGGCGCCGACGGCGTCCAGTGCGCGGTCGGCGTCGTCGCGGACCGTGGCCGGCCGGATGCCGGCGAGCGTGAAGAGCCGGTCGTAGGCGTCGAGGGTGCCGTGCAGCACGTCGGCGAGCTGCCGGCCCCGGATCCGGCCGCGCAGGCGGGGGTCGGCGCCGTCGGCGCTCACGTGCGGGCGGTGGTCGGGGCGGGGGTACGGTGCGGAGGTCACGAGGCGCGTTCCTGGGGCGTGTGCTGGAGGACGGAGCTGCCGACGACCGTGGCGAGCACGGGGTTGGCGGTCTGCTGTTCGGGGGTCAGGTCGAGGGGGTCGCGGGCGAACACGGCGAGGTCGGCCAGGTAGCCCGGCGCGATCCGGCCGAGCCGGTCGGCGGCGCCCGCCGCGACGGCCGGGGCACGGGTCATCCCGGCGTAGGCCTCCCGGGCGCTGATCCGCTGGCCGGGTTGGACGGGGGCGGCCGTCCGCTCCTCGACGGGCCGGCGCAACTGTGCGTCGGCGAGGGCGGTCCGCGGGTCCGCGATGCCGATGGGCCAGTCCGAACCGAGCGCCACCACGGCGCCGTGGTCCAGCAGGTCGCGGGTGCGCCAGCCGTGGGCGACCCGCTGCGGCCCGATCCGGCGGGACCAGTTGTCCTGCTGGTCGGCCCTGGTCATCCGGGTCGCGTGGACGGGCTGGAGCCCGGCGACGACGCCGAGCGCGGCGAAGCGGGGGAGCAGCTCGTCGGGGATCGACTCGATGTGCTCGATCCGGTGCGGGGCGGACGCGGCGTGGCCGGCCTCCTCGATCACGTCGAGGGCGGTGCGCACCGCCCGGTCGCCGATGGCGTGGGTGGCCGTGGGGATGCCGCGCTCGGTGAAGAACCGGACGGCCTCGCGGTAGCCCTCCACGTCCTTCCACAGCGGCCGCCGGTTCTGGCCGAGGACGTCGGGGTGCTCGAACCAGGCGGAGCCGTTGTCGGCGGTGCCGTCCAGCATGAGCTTGGCGCCCGCGACGTGCCAGCGGCGCCCGGCGAGTCCCTGCTGGGCGGCGACGGCCTCCCACACGTCCCGTCCCGAGTCGGCGGGCACGAGCGGTGAGCAGCGCACCCGCAGCGGAAGGTCCCCGTGCCTCTCGATTTCCCGGTAGACGTCCTCGGAGGGCGCGGTGAAGTCCAGCGCGTGCAGGCCGGTGAGGCCGGTCGCGGCGAACTCGCGCAGCCGGTCGGCGACATGGCCGGCCGCGACCGGGAGCGGCACCTCGGGGTAGTGGTCGAGGACGAGGTCCATGGCCTGGAGTTCGACGATGAAGCCGGTGGGCCGGCCGTCGGGTCCGACGACGATCTCGGAGGCGTCGTCGAAGGTCTCCGCGCCGGTCAGTCCGACGCGGTCGACCACGGCCGGACTGACCACGAGGGAGTGCGCGTCGCGGGTCATGAGCGAGATCGGCACGCCGGGGAAGCGCCGCCCCAGCGGGTGACCGGTGGGCTCCCCGTCGAAGACGTTGATGTCGAGGTCGAACCCGGTCACCCAGGCCTCGCGGCCCTGCTCCGCGATGCGGTCCTCGATGCGGGAGCACACCGCGTCGAGCGTGGTCAGGCCGCCGAGGTCCAGGCCGCTGCCGACCTCGATCGCCCCCCACACCGGATGGGCGTGGGAGTCGGTCAGTCCCGGCGTGAGGGTCGCTCCGGGGAATTCCAGCACGTCGGTGGCGGCGCCCGTCCAGTGGCGCAGGACGTCGTCCCCGCCGACGGCGACGATCCTGCCGTCCTGGACGGCCACCACGGTGTCCGTGGCCGGGCCGGGCGCGGGGTCGAAGTTCTCGATCCGTGCCGCACGCACGATGAGGTCGGCGTTCATGGGCGTTCTCTCCGTGCTGAGCGGTCAGTGCCGAGCGGTCGTGGGGGAGGGCGTCGGGGCGAAGGTGCCGAAGGCGCGGGACAGGGCCCAGTACAGGGCCGCCGAGCCGAGGACGCCGACGGGTATGGCGAGGTTGAGACCGTCCATGGCCGCGGAGACGGGGCCGGCCCAGAACGTGGAGCTGGCGCACAGCGTCGCCGCTGCGGCGCCGCCCAGGGTGGCGACCACACCGGCCCAGTTGACGCCCCCGCGGTACCAGAAGGGGCTCGTACGGCTCTGGTCGTGGAGGAGTTCGCCGTCGTAGCGGTTGCGGCGCAGGACGATGTCGGCGGCGTAGACGGTCATGCAGGGGCCGGTGACGATCACGACCAGCTCCATCATGGCGTTCACGGCGGTGAGGAAGTCGAAGACCAGGAGCGCGAACAGCGTCATGGTGGTGCCGATCACGCCGACCACCAGAACGGCGATCATCCGGGGCAGCCGCACGCCGATCGACTGCATGGACAGTCCTGAGCTGTAGGCGGTGAGGCCGTTGTTCGCCACGGTGTTCACCACCACCGCGGTGACGAAGACGGGCACGAACCAGTGCGGCATGACGTTCTCCAGCGCCGCCTGCGGGTCGCTCATGTCGAGCGTCGTGGCCGCGAGGGCCCCGATCGTCGTGAACACGACGCTCGGCAGGAACGCGCCGCACGCGGTCCACAGCGTGATGGCCCGCCCGCTGGTGTGCCGCGGCAGGTAGCGGGAGAGGTCCGGGCTGTTGGAGTACGACAGCGGGGCGGAGGCGACGATGGTGAAGCCGGAGGCCAGGACGACGAGGTGGCCGAGCCCGGTGAGCTGCTCGGCGGGCGTGTACGACCAGTTCGTGTGTCCGAGCACCATCACGCTCAGGGCGACGAAGACCATGGTGAGGACGATGGTCAGCGCCGTGTACAGGCGGACGATCGTCGCGTGTCCGTAGATCGCGACGAGGATGGTGGCGCCGGCGATCACGCAGACCACCGCGGCGTCCAGCGCGGCGGAGTCCGGCAGGCCGAGCCGTCCCGCCAGGCCGAGGCCGGCCACGGAGGCCGCCGACCAGTTCAGGGCGAGGTACAGCGAGGAGATCAGCCAGCCGGTGAGGGCGACGACGGCCTTGTTGCCGACGACGCCGTACATGGCCCGGGAGATGACGGAGCCCGAGGTGCCCGCGGCGGGGCCGCTGACGGCGATGAACCCGGTCAGGAGCCAGAAGAGGTTGCCGGTGACGATGACGGCCAGCGACTCCGCCAGGGACAGCCCCATCAGGACGAGGGTGCCCCCGACCACGAAGCTGAGGTAGCTCACGTTCGGCGCGGCCCAGACGGAGAACAGCTCACGCGCCGTACCGTGCCGCTCCGAGTCGGGCACGCAGTCGATGCCACGGCTCTCGACGAGTCCGGCCCGGTCACGTCCGGGGGCGGGGGCGGCCACGTCGGGGCCCGCCGGGGAGCGCGGGGAACGCTGCATGGGTGGTTCCTTCGAAGAGACGAAAAGACGGCACTGTCCTCGCCACCGAGGTGTCCGTGGGGTGCGGCCGAGGCCAGCCTTGTTGGTGTTGACACCAATAGACTGTTGGTGCGCCATCCAATAGTGTGATCGGCATGACGTCAACCCCCCGGGCCACGCGGACGCGGAAAACCGCGGCCGAGCGACGGACCGAGATCCTTCAGGCGGCGGCCCGCCTCGCGCTGGAGCGGGGTCTGGAGCGTGTGACGATGCAGCTCGTCGCCGACGAGCTGGGGGTGCGCCCCGGCCTGATCAGCCACTACTTCGCGACCATCGACGACCTGCTGTGCGACGCGTTCGTGCGCGCGGTCGCCCGTGAACGCGAGGCCCTGCTGCCGGAGGCCGAGGCCGGGCTGCCACCGGTGCGGCGGCTGAGCCGCCTGCTGCGCCGCCTCGGCGGCGAGGACTTCGTCGACCTCGGCCGGCTCTGGCTCAACGCCCGCCACCTCTCCCGCTACCGCCCGAACCTCCTGCGCGTCGTCGCCGAGCAGGAGGCGATCACGCGGGACGCCCTGACCGCCGTGATCGAGGACGGTGTGCGCGCGGGAGACTTCACCACCGACGACGCCCTCGGGGCGTGCGTGGTCATCCTCGTGGCGATCGACGGCCTCGGCTCCTACGCCAACGACGACACGCGGTTCACCCACCCCGCGCTCGACACCCTGCTGTTCACCACGGCCGAGCGTGAACTCGGGCTGGAGCCGGGACGGTTGCGTGACGGCGGCTGACGCGTGCGCGATCGCGGCTGATTCGGCGGTTTCAGCGGTTTCGGCGGACCGCGCACGCGAGCACGGTCTCCCGGACCGCTGCCCGTGGGGCCACCGGCCGATGAATCCGACGGACCGGGTGCATAGAGTGCCGGGGTGAGCATGACGCCCCCGCCCGGCTGGTACCGCGACCCCAACGCCCCCCACCTGGAACGCTGGTGGGACGGCACGGCCTGGACCGAGCACCGGCGCGCCCCCGGGCTGCCGGGGCTGCCGCCCGCGTCACCGCCCGGCGGCGCGGGGCCGTCCCGGGTCAAGGCCGTCGCCCTCGTCACCGCGGGTGCCGTCCTGGTCGCCGCGGTCGTCACGGGCGCGGTCCTGCTGGGCCGCGACGACAGGGGCGGCGGCACGGCGGACCCGGCCACCGGCACACGGTCCGCCACGCCCACGAGCGCCCCCACCGCCACCTCGTCGCCGTCCCCGGCAGCCTCCGCCGACGACGATCCCGCCGTCGCCGTCGACCAGCTCAACGGCATCACCCTGCCGCTGCCGGAGGGCTGGGAGAAACCGGAGAACATCGCCCAGGACGACGTCGTCATGACCACCCACGGCGTCTACGACTGCCCCGCCGGGGTGGGGCTGTGCCGGCACGGCCTGGTCATCACCCGCACGGCGACCGCGGCCGAGGGCACCACCCCCGAGACCCTGGCCAGGCGGGACATCCAGGACGCGGCCGACGAGGCGTACGAGCGGAACGCGATCGGCCAGCGCCTCTACGGAGGGATCACCTCCCAGCGGACCGTCGCGTCCGGGCAGGTCGCGGTCGCGGGCCGGGCCGGCTACTTCGTGCGCCGGCTGGTGGCAACGGCCAAGGGGCCGGGCGGTTACGTCGAGTCGCTCGTCTTCCCGTCCAGCGCCGGCACCCAGGCGCCGGTGCTCGTCCGCTTCGTCTTCGACGCCGGTCCGGACGGCCCGCCGCCGGCCGACATGGACAGGATCACCAAGGGCATCAGGCCCATCGGCGACGCCGCGACCGGCGGCGGCGTGGGCAGCAGCATCGGCCCGTCGAGCTGAGCCGGAGACACCGGAAGACCGGGGCCACGGGCTCCCGGGGGCCCGGGCTACGGGATGGAGTCCGTGGCTGCAGGAAGGAGTCCGGAGCTAGAGGAAGGTGTGCCCCTCGCCCCGGTACGTCGGCACCGCCGCCGTCACACGATCGCCCTCGACGAGGTGCAGCGTGTCGAACCGTTCGCACAACTCGCCCGCCTTGGCGTGCCGGAACCACACCTTGTCGCCGATCAGCAGGTCGTCGGCGGGGGAGCCGAGCAGCGGGGTCTGCACCTCGCCCGCACCCTCCTGGGGGTCGTAGCGCAGCCCCTCGGGCAGGTACGGCACCGGGAGCCGGTCCGCGCCGGCCGCGCCGGAGGCCGGGTAGCCGCCGCCCAGGACCGTGACGACCCCCACCCCCGGGCGCCGTACGACGGGCTGGGCGAACAGCGCCGCCGGACGGCCCCGGAACGACGTGTAGTTGTCGAAGAGCCGCGGGACGTACAGCCCGGAGCCCGCGGCGACCTCGGTGACCGCGTCCTCCGCCGCCGTGTGCTGCACGCTGCCGGTGCCGCCGCCGTTGACGAACTCCAGGTCCGGCGCCACGGCCCGGACCGCCCGCACCACGGCGGCGCGTCGCTCGGCGAGTTCCCTGCGCGCCGCCGCCTGCATCAGCCGGATCGCGCGCGAACGCAGCGGCCGCCCCGCGACCGCGTCGCCCACACCCGCCACATGCCCCTCGTACGCCATGATCCCCACGAGCGCGAACCCCGGCCGCCGGGCCACCGTACGGGCCATGTCGGCGATCTGGGTGGGGGAGTGCAGCGGGGAGCGGCGCGCGCCGACCCGCACGCGCCCGCCGAGCAGCCTCAGCGAGGTGTCCAACTCCAGGCAGACCCGGACGACTTCACGTCCGCCCTCGCGTGCGGCGTCGATCAGGTCCAGTTGCGCCGGGTCGTCGGCCATCACCGTGACGGCACGGGCGAGTTTGGGGTCGGCGGCGAGTTCGGCGTAGGCGGCGCGGTCGGCGGAGGGGTAGGCGAGCAGCACGTCCTCGAAGCCCGAGCGGGCCAGCCACAGGGACTCGGCGAGGGTGAACGACATGATGCCCGCGAAGCCGTCCTTCGCCAGGGCGCGTTCGAGCAGGGCCCGGCTGCGTACGGACTTGCTGGCGACCCGGATCGGCTTGCCGCCGGCCCGGCGGACGAGGTCGTCCGCGTTGGCGTCGAAGGCGTCCAGGTCCACGATCGCCACAGGGGCGTCGAGTTGGGCGGTGGCCCGGTCGTAACGGGCCCGGTCGGCGGCGCGCGCAGTCATGGGCGCAGCCTGCCAGACCTGATTACCGCAGGGTAGGGGGATGTTCCGGGCAGATCCCCCTGGGCTCCTGGACTGGTTCCCGCCGGGGCCGGGGCAGCCCGTAGAGTGACGCGCACGATCGGCGGAACCGCGAGGTGATTCCGGCCGCGGCGTTGAGCCGGGATGGCGGATCGCTCGTACGGGTATGCGTGTCCGGTGACGACGAGTCCGCGCCGGGCGGGGCGACGAGGACGGCCGTGCCCGGTGAAACGGCACGGGCACGAGGAAACGGGGGGTGCATGAGCACGGAAGCGCGCCACGCCCCCGTCCCCCCGCGGCCCGTCGGGCCCTCGGGTGGCGACGGCGACTCGGACACGACGGCACGCCCCACCGGTGCTCCGCCCACCCAGGCCGCGCCCGGCGCGGGCGAGGGCCCGGCACGGGCGGTGCCCGGCGGCGGTACGACGACGGAAGCGCGCGGCACTGCGGCGGGTTCGGCCGTTCCGGGCGGGGGTGGTTCCCCGCGCGGCACTGCGGAGGGTTCCGCCGCTCCCGCTGGGGCTGGTTCCCCGCGTGGTGTTTCGGCGGGTTCGGCCGCTCCTGCGGGGGGTGTCTCCGCGCGCGGCACTGCGGCGGGTTCGGCCGTTCCGGGCGGGGGTGCCTTCCCGCGCGGCACTGCGGAGGGTTCCGCCGCTCCCGCTGGGGCTGGTTCCCCGCGTGGTGTTTCGGCGGGTTCGGCCGCTCCTGCGGGGGGTGTCTG
>NZ_JBSFJL010000003.1:199642-257695 GCF_053598035.1 Streptomyces sp. NPDC001204
CCGCGCGCGGCACTGCGGCGGGTTCGGCCGTTCCGGCCCGGGCTGCCTTCCCGCGCGGCACCTCGGCGGGTTCCGCCGCTCCGGTCCCGGGCGGCTCCCCGGGTGCCGTGACAGGTGCAGGACCGACGGGTTCGGACACGGACATCCGCGCGGGCGACGGCACCGGCTTCCCCCCGCCTCGCACCGGCTCCGCCACCGACGACGCCCGGACCACTACCGCTTCCCGCCCCCGCTTCCCGGACTTCCGGCCCCCTTCCCAGCGCACCGCACCCCCCACGACGCCGCCCCCGCCTCCGGCCACCGCCCGTTTCCCGGACACACCCCCGACGGCCGGCCGCGAGGCACCGCGCCCGCCGGGCGCCGGCCGGGCAGGGGACCTTCCACTCGGCACACCCTCGGCCGAAAGACGCGCGACGTCCGGAACCCCCGCCGGGCCTGGGGCGTCCGCAGACACCCGTGCCGGAACCCCTGCCAGACCTGGGGCGTCCGCAGACGCCCACGCCGGGACTGCGGGCCGTTCAGCGGCCGCGTCGCAGGCGCCCGGGCGCGGGGCTGCGAGTGGTCGCGGCTCCGCTGACGTCCCGTCAGGAACTGCGGCCTCCGAGGACGGGAGTGCCGCCGACCGCTTCTCCGGTGACCCGGCGCGGCTCGGTCGGCGCGAGCGCGGGAACATACCCCCGCCACCGGGACACCGCCCCCCACCGGGACACCGCCCCCCAACGGGACACCGCCCCCCAACGGCGGCACGCGGTGGCGGCGCGCCCGCCGAGACCCCGTCGGAGACGACCACGCGCCTGCGCCCCGTCTCCGTCCACAACCCCCCGGTGCCGAGCGCACCGCCCCATCCGACGGCCCCGTCCTCCGCACGCGACCCCCGGTCGGACGCCGCGAGGGGCCCCGCCGCCGCCCTGGAATCCCAGGCCGGGCCCGTCGTCGGCGCCGACGCCGCGACCGGCCCCCTCGGCACGGCACGCCACCCGAGCGAGCCCGGCCGGACCGCGGGACCCGGCAGCCCCGTCGGCCCAGGCGGCGCCGGCAACCGTCCCCTCCCCACCGGCACGCCCCAGCGGCCGACCGGGTCGGGGTGGACCCCGGTTCCGCCGCATCCCTCCTTCGACGCCTCCCCGGGTGCTCCCGCCGGTACACCGCCGCGAGCCACGGGTGCCGCCACGGCGCCTGATCCGGCGCTGTCCTGGAGCACGGCCATGGCACCGGGGACGGGGCTCGGCATGGGGTTCGGGGAGCCGGAGGGCTACGACCGGCGGGCACGGCCGACCGGTGCGCTGGTACGGCCGCGCGTCGCCGTGGCGGCCGCCTGCATGGTGCTCGGGATCGGGCTCATAGGCGGCGCCGTGACCGGCAGCTGGCTCACCGGGGAGCCGGGGAAGCCCGGCGCGGAGGGCGGCTTCGCCACGGCCGGCGCCATGTGGCACAGCGTCCCCGTCGACCAGCTCTTCCCGCCCACCGTGGACGGCCGCGGCGCCGGACCGGGCGGAGCCGACCGCACCTGGACCCGGGTCGCCGTCGCGCCGGACAGCGGCTGCGAGGGAGCCTTCGACCCGCTGCTGCGCAAGGCCCTGACCCCCGTCGGCTGCGCCCGTCTGCTGCGCGCCACCTACACGGACGCCACCCGGAGCTACGTCACCACCGTCGGCCTGCTCTTCGCCAAGGCCGACGCCCCTACCATGACGTCCCTCGCCGCCCGCTTCGAGAACGAGGGGCTCGCCCGGCGCACCGACCTCGTGCCGCGTCCGTACGCCGCCAAGGGCACCGTCGCCGCGGCCTTCGGCGACGAGCAGCGCGCGTCGTGGACCGTCTCCGTGCTGACCGAGGCCCCCGTGGTCGTCTACGCCGTGTCCGGCTGGGCCGACGGCCGCGCCGCCGGCACCCCGCAGGCCGCCGCCGACGCGACGAAGCCGGGAGCCACCACCCCCGTCGCCCAGGCAGGCCTCGGAAACGAGGCCCAGGGCCTCGCCGACCGCATCGAGCGGGGCCTGCGCCAGACCGTCAAGTCAGCCACGGAGGAGCCGTCGTGACAGCCGCCGCGACACCCGGGAACCGTACGCCGCGCAGGGCTCTCGCGGTCGGCGTCCCGAGCCTGTTCCTCGCCGCCTGCCTCGCCCTCGTGCCGTCGGTCCCCGCGCACGCCGACGGCATCCGCGCCCAGCAGTGGGGCCTCGACGCCATGCACACCCAGGAGGCCTGGCGCACCACCCAGGGCAAGGGCATCACCGTCGCCGTCCTGGACACCGGCGTCGACGACGACCACCCCGATCTGCGCGGCAACGTCCTGCCCGGCAAGGACATGATCGGCTTCGGCGCGCGGCGCGGCGACCGGCCCTGGGCCCGCCACGGCACCGCCATGGCCGGCATCATCGCCGGTCACGGCCACGGCCCCGGCAACGCGGACGGCGTCCTCGGTATCGCGCCCGAGGCCCGGATCCTGCCCGTGCGGGTGATCCTGGAGGAGGACGACTCCGCCCGGAGCAAGGCCCGCAGCACCCGCGGCAACGCCCTCGCCGACGGCATCCGCTGGGCCGCCGACCAGGGCGCCGACGTCATCAACCTCTCCCTCGGCGACGATTCGGACTCCGCGCACCCCGAGCCCGCCGAGGACGAGGCCGTCCAGTACGCGCTGAGCAAGGGCGCCGTCGTGGTCGCCTCGGCCGGCAACGGCGGCGAGAAGGGCGACCACATCTCCTACCCGGCGGCCTACCCGGGCGTGATCGCCGTGACCGCTGTGGACCGCTACGGCACCCGCGCCTCCTTCTCCACCCGCCGCTGGTACGCGACGGTCAGCGCGCCCGGCGTCGACGTCGTCATCGCCGACCCCGACCAGCGGTACTACGAGGGCTGGGGCACGAGCGCGGCCTCCGCCTTCGTCTCCGGCGCGGTCGCCCTGATCAAGGCCGCCCACCCGGGTCTGACCCCCGCCCAGATCAAGAAGCTCCTGGAGGACACGGCCCGCAACGCCCCCGTCGGCGGCCGCGACGACTCCCGCGGCTTCGGCCTGGTCGATCCCGCCGCCGCCATCAAGGCCGCGGCCCGCCTCCGGCCCGAGGGCCTGACCGCGGCGTCCTACGGCGAGCGGTACTTCGGCCCCGGCCCCGACTCCGCCGAGGCGGCCGACAGCGCCTCCGGCTGGGCGGGACCCCTCGCGGGCAGTGCCGGGGGAGTGATGCTGGTCGTGGCCGTCGTCCTGTGGCGCGGCCGCCGCGAGGGCGGGGCCGACTTCAGGCTGTAGACCGGGGTCTTCGGGTCGTGGCCCCGCTCTTCGCCGCAGCCCCGGATCGTCCGGCCGGGGAGGCCCGGATCACGCCCTCCGGTCGCACGCCGACACCGCCGCCCGGGCGGCCGCCTCCACCAGCGCGATGCCCTGTTCCTTCGTCCGGTTGCCGCTGGACAGGGCGGCCACCAGGTAGTCGTCGCCGCCGGCCGTCACCCGCCCGATGCTGTTGACGACCCACAGACCGGTCGCACCGCGCGGCAGCCAGCCGTTCTTCAAGGCCCATCCGGAGCCGTCGGCGGCGGCCGACACCCCCCAGTCCTGACCCGGGGCGATCCGCCCCATCAGCCCCTGAAGGTACGTCCGCGAGGCCTCGCCCAGCTCCGAGCGCTCCGCGCCGGCGCCGCCGAACACCTGCCGGAGCAGGACGAGTTGATCGGCGGCCGTGGTCCGGGTCAGACCCCACAGCGGACCGTCGCCGCCGGTGGTCTCCGTGAGTCCGAAGCGCTCGTTCGCCGCGTCCAGGCCGTCCGCCCCGCCGATGACCCGCCACAGTGCCGACGCCGCGTCGTTGTCGCTGTGCCCGATCATCGCGGCGGCGTAGGTCCTCTCCCGCGCGGTCAGCCGCCGCCCCGCGTCCTGCGCCCGCAGCAGCAGGGCCGCCAGGATGCCGACCTTGACGATGCTCGCCGTGTCGAACACGGCGTCGCCGTATCCGGCGCTCGCCCCGGAACCGAGACGGCGGGCCGCCACCGCCACGGTCGCGCCCCCGGTCACCGCCACCGGCACGGGCACCGGTCCTCCGCTCGCCGTCTCCACCGCCACCTCCCCACTCGCGGCCCCGTCCTTTGCCGCCGTCCCCGCGCGTGTCCCGTGCTCCCCCCGCCGCCTTCCCGCGCACGGCCGTCCGCCGCCGACGATACGGGGCCCGAACGTCCCGCGGCAGCCGTGGCGGACGTGGGCCAGGGGACCCTGAGGGAGCGGGCACGGCCCCGGATAGGGTCGGCACCGTGGCGAAGAAGAACATTCCCGACTCCGGCTTCTCCGACGACGACGGCTCCGCCGACCCCGGGCTGAGCGCGGCGCTCGCCGCCTGGGCCGAGGACCGCGCCGCCGTGGGACCCGTCCTGGAGGCGCTCAGGAGCGCACGGCTGCTCGTGCCCGTGGTGGCCGTCCTCGGCGAGGTGGAGGAGGACGAGAACGGGCTGCGCCGGGAGAAGACCAGCGAGATGGCCGTACCCACCCTGAAGGCCGGTCACCGCACCGCGCTGCCCGCCTTCACCTCCACCGACTCCCTGGCCCGCTGGGACCCGGACGCCCGGCCCGTGGCCGTGCGGCTGCACCAGGTCCTGGAGGCCACCGCGCACGAGAAGGCGGACACGGTGGTGCTGGACATGGCCGGACCGGTGCCGTTCGAGCTGGCCGGTCCCGCCCTGCTCGCCCTCGCCGAGGGCCGTACGACGACCGACCCGCTGGCCGACCCGGCCGTCGTCACAGCGGTGCGGGAGGCCGTCGCCGCGGAGCCCGCCGTGCTGCGCGCCCACCTCGGGCGGGGGCAGGCCGACGGGACCCTGGCGCTGGTGCTCGACCCGTCCGTCCCCACCGCCCCGGCCGAGACCGCCCGCGCCGTGGCCGCGCGGCTCGCCGCCAGCGAGACACTGAGGGCCCGCCTGGTGCGCGGCCTCGACCTGGCACTGCTGCCGGCCGGGGCGACGCCGCCTGGCGAGCCCTTGTACGTGAAGGAGCGGGGTTCGGCTGCGTGACGCAGCGGTGATCGGCAGGGTCGGGTAACGGGGATCCGCGGGAGCGGCTCAGCCGTAGATCGGCCCGGTGTACTTCTCGCCCGGGCCCTGGCCCGGCTCGTCCGGGACGAGCGAGGCCTCGCGGAAGGCCAGCTGCAGCGACTTCAGGCCGTCGCGCAGCGGCGCCGCGTGGAAGGAGCTGATCTCGGTGGCGCTCGCGTCCAGCAGTCCGGCGAGCGCCGACACCAGCTTGCGGGCCTCGTCCAGGTCCTTGTGCTCGTCGCCCTCCTCGGTCAGACCGAGCTTCACGGCGGCGGCGCTCATCAGGTTGACGGCGACCGTCACGATCACCTCGACCGCAGGGACCTCCGCGATGTCGCGGGTCATGGCGTCGAAGTCGGGCTGCTCGGCGGGGCCGGAGGGGGAGGTCTCACTCATGCCCCACACGATAGGTGCAGGACGAGGGGGCTCCCGCAGCGAGCCCTGGACATCCTGAATTAGCCCTTCCCCATGGATGCTGCTAACCTTGTGTGACGACCGGCTGGACGTGTATGCCCAGGCATACGGGCCCGGCCCACAAGTGGAGGCTTCGAACTCCCACCTGACCGCCCTTTGGGGCGGCGGGTCACCGGTCAGACGGGTCCGCCCCAGCGGTGGCGATCCGTCCGAAAGTGCGCCCCGCGTCCATCGCGGCGGTTGCTCCGGTAGTTCGAGGAGCCCCGCCTGTGATCGTCCGGGGCATTTTTCGTGCTTCGGCGCGGTTAGGTCTGTCGAACACAGAGTACGCGGCTGTCCGCCAGACCGTCGCGTGGTGCTAACCGAGGAGGATCCATCAGCGCCGAGCCCCGCATCAACGACCGGATTCGCGTTCCCGAGGTGCGACTTGTCGGTCCCAGTGGCGAGCAGGTCGGCATCGTGCCGCTTGCGAAGGCACTGGAGCTTGCGCAGGAGTACGACCTGGACCTGGTCGAGGTCGCGGCGAACGCCCGTCCGCCCGTGTGCAAGCTCATGGACTACGGGAAGTTCAAGTACGAGTCGGCCATGAAGGCCCGTGAGGCGCGCAAGAACCAGGCGCACACGGTCATCAAGGAGATGAAGCTCCGGCCGAAGATCGACCCGCACGACTACGACACCAAGAAGGGTCACGTCGTCCGGTTCCTCAAGCAGGGCGACAAGGTCAAGATCACGATCATGTTCCGTGGTCGCGAGCAGTCCCGGCCCGAGCTGGGTTACCGGCTGCTGCAGCGGCTCGCGGAGGACGTCCAGGACCTCGGCTTCGTGGAGTCGAACCCGAAGCAGGACGGCCGCAACATGATCATGGTTCTCGGTCCGCACAAGAAGAAGACCGAGGCGATGGCCGAGGCCCGCCAGGCGCAGGAGGCCCGCAAGGCCGAAGCGAAGGCCAACCCGGGTCGCTCGCAGAACGCCGCGGACGCCGAGGCGCCGGCCGAGGAGTCGGCCGAGGAGCACGCCGAAGCGTGACCCCCGGGACCCCCACGTCCCAGGATGTAACCGATATCAAGAGCGACGCTCCTACCGTGCCCGGTTCTCGCGACCGGGCACCGGAGCGCCACCTACGAGGAGAGAACGGCGCTATGCCGAAGAACAAGTCGCACAGCGGTGCCAGCAAGCGCTTCAAGGTCACCGGCTCCGGCAAGGTGCTCCGTGAGCGCGCCGGCAAGCGCCACCTGCTCGAGCACAAGTCGTCCCGTCTGACGCGTCGCCTCACCGGCAACGCCGAGATGGCCCCGGGCGACGCCAAGAAGATCAAGAAGCTTCTCGGCAAGTGACGCGGCGGCGCGTGATCGTCCGATCGCCGCGCGCCGTACGTCAGGACCGGGACCCAATCGTTTCCGGGCCGTGTGAGGACAACCACGGCCCCGCTACAAGGAGTTAATCAAGTGGCACGCGTCAAGCGGGCAGTCAACGCCCACAAGAAGCGCCGGGCGATCCTCGAGCAGGCCTCCGGCTACCGCGGTCAGCGCTCGCGCCTGTACCGCAAGGCCAAGGAGCAGGTCACCCACTCGCTGGTCTACAACTACAACGACCGCAAGAAGCGCAAGGGTGACTTCCGCCAGCTGTGGATCCAGCGCATCAACGCCGCTGCCCGCGCCAACGGCATCACGTACAACCGCTTCATCCAGGGTCTGAAGGCCGCGAACGTCGAGGTCGACCGCAAGATCCTGGCCGAGCTGGCCGTCAACGACGCCAACGCGTTCGCCGCGCTCGTCGAGGTCGCGCAGAAGGCCCTGCCGAGCGACGTCAACGCGCCCAAGGCTGCGTGACGCAGCGCCGGCCCGGCCGGCGCGATCCTACGGACCCGTGGGCTCTGCCTGCGGGTCCGTCGTATGTGCGCCGTGCGGTGCCCGAGGCGCGTCCGGCGCCGCCCGGGGCCGCCGGCTGCTCGCCGTCGCGGCGGAACGTTCCTACCGAAGGTGAAGCTCTCCATGGCCCCCGCCACCCCTGACCTGATCTCCCCCCGCTCGCCCCGCGTCTCGGCAGCGCGGCGGCTGGCCAAGCGGAACTTCCGGGGCAAGGAGCGGCTGTTCCTCGCGGAGGGGCCGCAGGCCGTGCGGGAGGCGGCGGCGCACCGGGCCGGGGACACGCCCACCCTCGTCGAACTGTTCGCCACGGTCGAGGCCGCCGAGCGGTACGCCGACATCGTGGGGGAGGCCCGCGCCGCGGGAGCCCGGATCCACCTCGCCGCCGACGACGTCATCGCCGACATCTCCACCACCGTCACCCCGCAGGGGCTCGTCGGCGTGTGCCGGTTCCTCGACACCCCCTTCGAGGACATCGTCGCGGCCCGCCCGAAGCTCGTCGCCGTCCTCGCCCATGTGCGCGACCCCGGCAACGCCGGCACCGTCCTGCGCTGCGCCGACGCCGCCGGAGCCGAAGCGGTCGTCCTCACGGACGCCTCCGTCGACCTCTACAACCCCAAGGCCGTCCGGGCCTCCGTCGGCTCCCTGTTCCACCTGCCCGTGGCCGTCGGCGTCCCCGTCGAGCGGGCGGTCGCGGCGCTCAGGGACGCCGGGGTGCGCATCCTCGCCGCCGACGGCGCGGGCGAGCACGATCTGGACGACGAGCTCGACCACGGCACCATGGGCGGCCCCACCGCGTGGGTGTTCGGCAACGAGGCCTGGGGCCTGCCGGAGGAGACCCGCACCCTCGCCGACGCCGTCGTACGCGTCCCCATCCACGGAAAGGCCGAGAGCCTGAACCTCGCGACCGCCGCCGCCGTATGTCTGTACGCGTCGGCCCGTGCGCAGCGTGGCTCCGGAGGATGCCGCTCCGCCACCCGCAACCAGTAGGGTGACCAGCCCGGGGGCCTGCTGCACCGGCTGAGAGGTGGGGTGAGGGGATGAGTGTCGGCACCGGTCGCGCGCCCGGAGCGCGGGACGCGCGACGACCACCCGCGCCCCGGCAGGACGATCCCGCCGGCCTCGGCATCGACCCCGACGACCTGCCCGACGGCCTGGTGATCGCCGACGAGCACGGGCGGATCATCTGCTTCAACGCCGCCGCCGCCCGGATCAGCGCCGTACCCGCCGACCAGGCCCTGGGACAGCCCCTGGAGAAGGCCCTGCCGCTGGAGGACCTGGAAGGGCGCCGCTGGTGGCAGCTGACCGACCCCTACGGCGGCCTGGCCATCCGGGTGGGCCAGCCCGAACGCAACCTCCTGCTGCACGGCGGCCGGGAGGTCCTCGTCTCCGCGAAGTACGTCCGCACCCACCCCACCGGCCCGGTCCGCCGTGTCGTCGTCTCCCTCCGCGACACCGAGGCCCGCCGCCGCACCGAGCGCAGCCACGCCGAGCTGATCGCCACCGTCGCCCACGAGCTGCGCTCGCCGCTGACCTCCGTCAAGGGCTTCACGGCGACCCTGCTCGCCAAGTGGGAGAGGTTCACCGACGACCAGAAACGGCTGATGCTGGAGACCGTCGACGCCGACGCCGACCGCGTCACCCGGCTCATCGCCGAACTGCTCGACATATCCCGCATCGACTCCGGCCGCCTGGAGGTACGCCGCCAGCCCGTCGACATGGGCGCCGCGGTCGGGCGGCACGTCCAGGCGTACGTCGCCGCCGGCCAGCCCGCCGACCGGTTCCTGGTGCGCGTCGAGAAACCGCTGCCCGAACTGTGGGCAGACCCCGACAAGATCGACCAGGTGCTGAGCAACCTCGTGGAAAATGCCGTGCGGCACGGCGAGGGATCCGTCACCATCGATGTCACGCCGGCGCCGTCCACACGGGAAGGGGACGACGCGGGGAACACCGCCACGTCGGTCACGGTGAGCGACGAGGGACCCGGCATTCCGGAGGAGTCCATGAACCGTGTCTTCACCCGCTTCTGGCGGGGCAGCAAGCGCGGCGGGACCGGACTCGGGCTCTACATCGTCAAGGGCATCGTCGAGGCCCACGGCGGCACCATCACGGTCGGCCGCGCCCGAGGGGGCGGCGCGGAGATCCGATTTACCCTGCCCGTGGGCACCCCGGCACACCTGCTCTGAGCACCCGCCGAGGACCCACGGGCGCATTCGCTTTCCCCGGCCCCGTTAGACTCGGCCTTTGGCACCTTTGTGTCCCGAAAACCGTGACGATCTGTCCGCGAGTCGGTGCGAGTCGGTGACGGGGACCTCCAGCCAGCCAATCGGAAGCACGGGAAGAGATGTCGGCACCCAATAAGTCGTACGACCCTGTCGAGGTCGAGGCGTTGAAACCGGAAGAGATCGAGCGCATGCGGGACGAGGCGCTCGCCGCCTTCGCCGCCGCGGACTCCCTCGACGCGCTCCACGAGGCCAAGGTCGCCCACACCGGCCCCGCCTCCCCGCTCTCCCTCGCCAACCGCGAGATCGGCGCCCTGCCCCCGCATGCCAAGGCCGACGCCGGCAAGCGCGTCGGCATGGCCCGCGGCGCGGTGAACAAGGGCCTCGCCGCCCGCCAGATCGAGCTCGAGGCGGAGCGGGACGCCCGTGTGCTGGTCGAGGAGGACGTCGACGTCACGCTGCCGTTCGACCGCGTGCCGCCCGGCGCCCGCCACCCGCTGACCACGCTCTCCGAGCGCATCGAGGACGTCTTCGTGGCCATGGGCTACGAGGTCGCCGAGGGCCCGCAGGCCGAGGCCGAGTGGTTCAACTTCGACGCCCTGAACATCGGCCCGGACCACCCGGCCCGCGGCGAGGCCGACACCTTCTTCGTGCAGGGCCCCGAGGGGGGCAGCGAGTCCGGTGTCGTCCTGCGCACGCACACCTCGCCGGTGCAGATCCGCTCCCTGCTCGAACGCGAGCTGCCGGTCTACGTGATCTGCCCCGGCCGCGTCTACCGCACCGACGAGCTGGACGCCACCCACACGCCCGTCTTCCATCAGGTCGAGCTGCTCGCGGTGGACGAGGGCCTGACCATGGCCGACCTCAAGGGCACCCTGGACCACATGGTGCAGTCGCTGTTCGGCGAGGGCATGAAGACCCGGCTGCGGCCGAACTTCTTCCCCTTCACCGAGCCGTCCGCCGAGATGGACATGGTGTGCTACGTCTGCCGCGGCGAGTCCGTCGGCAACCCCGACCGGCCCTGCCGCACCTGCTCCTCCGAGGGCTGGATCGAGCTCGGCGGCTGCGGCATGGTCAACCCGCGGGTGCTCACCGCCTGCGGCGTCGACCCCGAGAAGTACAGCGGCTTCGCCTTCGGGTTCGGCATCGAGCGGATGCTGATGTTCCGCCACAACGTCGAAGACATGCGAGACATGGTCGAGGGTGACGTCCGGTTCACCCGGCCGTTCGGGATGGAGATCTGATGCGGATCCCGCTTTCTTGGCTGCGGGAGTACGTCGACCTGCCGGCGACGGAGACCGGGCGCGACGTCCAGGCCAAGCTCATTTCGTCCGGCCTCGAGGTCGAGACCGTCGAACAGCTCGGCGCCGACCTCAAGGGGCCGCTCGCCGTCGGCCGGGTGCTGACCATCGAGGAGCTGGAGGGCTTCAAGAAGCCGATCCGGTTCTGCACCGTCGACGTCGGCCAGGCCAACGGCACCGGCGAGCCGCAGGAGATCGTCTGCGGCGCCCGCAACTTCGCCGTCGGCGACAAAGTCGTCGTGGTCCTCCCGGGCGCCGTGCTGCCCGGCGGCTTCGCGATCAGCGCCCGCAAGACCTACGGCAAGACCTCCCACGGCATGATCTGCTCCAGCGACGAGCTGGGCATGGGCGACGACGGCAGCCAGGGCATCATCGTGCTGCCGCCCGAGACCGAGGTCGGCAAGGACGCCATCGAGCTGCTGGAGCTGGTCGACGAGGTCCTCGACATCGCCGTCACCGCCAACCGCGGCGACTGCCTGTCCCTGCGCGGCGTCGCCCGCGAGACCGCCATCGCCTACGGCCTGCCGCTGCGCGACCCCGCCCTGCTCGACGTACCGGCGCCGAACGCGTTCGGCTACGCCGTGCGGATCGACGAGCCGCACGGCTGCGACCGCTTCACCGCGCGCACCGTCTCCGGCCTCGACCCCGAGGCGCGCTCCCCGATCTGGCTCCAGCGCCGCCTCCAGAAGGCCGGGATGCGCCCGATCTCGCTCGCCGTCGACATCACCAACTACGTGATGCTGGAACTCGGCCAACCGCTGCACGCCTACGACCGCAAGCTGGTCCAGGGCACGATCGGCGTGCGCCGGGCCGAGGAGGGCGAGAAGTTCACCACCCTCGACGGCGTCAAGCGCACGCTGCACGCCGAGGACCTCGTCATCACCGACGAGCGCGGCGCCATCGGCCTCGCGGGCGTCATGGGCGGCGCCAACACCGAGATCGCCGACCACGAGGACACCGAGAACGCGACCACCGAGGTCGTCATCGAGGCCGCGCACTTCGACCAGGTCTCCATCGCGCGCACCGCCCGCCGTCACAAGCTGTCCTCGGAGGCCTCCCGCCGCTTCGAGCGGGGCGTCGACCCGCAGGCCGCCTCCGCCGCGGCCCAGCGCACGGTGGACCTGCTGGTCCTGCTCGCGGGCGGCACGGCCGACGCCGGTGTCACCGAGGTCGCCGCGCCTGCGGCTCCGCGCACGATCACCCTGCCGGCCGACCACCCGGACAAGGTCGCGGGCGTCGTCTACGGCCGTGAGGCCGTCGTCCGCCGGCTCCAGCAGATCGGCTGCCAGGTGGAGGGGCAGGACGAGCTGACCGTCACCGTCCCCTCCTGGCGGCCCGACCTGACGGACCCCAACGACCTGGCCGAAGAGGTCATCCGCCTGGAGGGCTACGAGAACCTGCCCTCCACGCTGCCCAGGCTCCCCTCGGGCCGCGGCCTCACCCACCGCCAGCGGCTGCACCGCCGGGTCGGCCGCGCGCTGGCCGGCGCGGGCTACGTCGAGGCGCCGACCTACCCGTTCGTCGGCGAGCAGGTCTTCGACCAGCTCGGCCTGGAGCCCGGCGACCCCGCGCGCCGCGTGGTCCGGCTGGTCAACCCGCTCAGCGACGAGGAGCCCGCGCTGCGCACCACGCTGCTGCCGGGCCTGCTCGGCGCGCTGCGCCGCAACGACGGCCGCGGCAGCCACGATCTCGCCCTGTTCGAGACCGGCCTGGTCTTCCACCCGCGCGAGGAGCAGCGGGTCGCGGCCCAGCCGCCCGTCGACCGGCGTCCCACCGACGAGGAGATCGCGGAGCTGAACGCGGCGCTGCCCGAGCAGCCGCGCCATGTGGCCGTGGTCCTCGCGGGCGCCCGTGAGCAGACCGGCTGGTGGGGCAAGGGCCGCCCGGCCGACTGGGCCGACGCGGTCGAGGCCGCCCGGACCGTGGCCCGTGAGGCCGGGGCCGAACCGATCGTGCGCAAGGGCCAGTACGGCCCGTGGCACCCGGGCCGCTGCGCCGAGTTCGCGGTCACCGTGGACGGTGCCGAGCGGGTCGTGGGCCACGCGGGCGAACTGCACCCGCGCGTGGTCAAGGCACTGGGCCTGCCCGAGCGCACCTGCGCGATGGAGCTGAACCTGGACGTGCTGGAGCAGGTCGGCGACGACACCCCGCGAGCGCCGGGCATCTCCACGTTCCCGGTCGCCACGCAGGACGTCGCCCTCGTCGTCGACAAGCCGGTCCCGGCCTCCGACGTCGAGGCCGCGCTGCGCGAGGGTGCCGGTGAACTCCTGGAGTCCATCCGGCTGTTCGACCTCTACGAGAACGCCGAGCAGCTCGGCGAGGGCCGCAAGTCCCTCGCCTTCGCGCTGCGCTTCCGCGCGCCGGACCGCACACTGACCGTGGACGAGGCGTCCGCCGCCCGCGACGCGGCGGTGGCGCTGGCCGCGTCGCGCACGGGGGCGGTTCTGCGCAGCTGACGGGTCGAGCGCGGGGGACTGCGAGTCCGTCGCCGGCTGCGGGCAGTCGGCGGCCGGTCGCGCGGTTCCCCGCGCTCCTTTTTTCGGGTCGGCCTCGGTCGACGGGGTGGGCCACTCAGTGGGCCGGGTCGGTTGTCGGCTGCGGGTGGCCGGTGGCGCGGTTCCCCGCGTCCCTTCTCGAGTCCGCCCGGGTCGGCAAGGCCGGTCACCTTGCGGAGTGCCGCCGTGCCGGGCCGCCGTACTTTTCGAGGGGGAGCCGGCGGCCCGGACGGCCTCTTGGAGGAGGCGGTTCAGTCAACCGGCTGGGGACTCTCCGCGACAGCGCGCGTGCAGCCCGGATGCGCGTGCTCCGTTCACACCCCGTGTGAAGGCGAACGCACTACGCTGTCGCCACAGAGCCACCGGGGGGCACCCATGCAGCCCAACACACTGCTCGACGCGATCCTGGACGAGGCCGGGATCTCGCACGCGGGCCTGGCAGCGCACGTCAACCAGGAGGGGCGGGCCCGCGGACTCGCGCTCCGGTACGAACACACCGCCGTGGCCCGGTGGTTGAAGGGCCAGCGGCCGCGCGGCCAGGTGCCCGACCTGATCTGCGAGGTGCTGGCGGGCCGGCTGCACCGGCAGGTCACGCTCGACGACATCGGCCTCGGCGTGCCCGGCGAGTCCTCCGCGCCGCACGGCACCTCGCTGTCCGGGTTCGTCGAACGCGCCACCGCCCTGTGGCGATCCGACGAGCAGCAGCGCCCGCACCTCCTCGGAGCCCCCGCCGTGACCGGCACGCCCGCCGTCATGCCCGTGTGGGAGTGGGAGAACCCGCCCGAGGACGTGGACGTCTCCCGCGGTGGCCGGCACCGGGTCACCCCGTCCGACATCGAGATGCTGCGCGCCGCCCGCACGCACTACGAGCAGATGTACCGCAAGGCCGGCGGCGTCGCGACCCGCGGCCGTGTCGTGGGCTTCCTCAACGCCGAGGCCGCCCCGCTGCTGCGGGGCAGCTACACCGACGCCACCGGCCGCCAACTGCACCGCGCCACCGGCGGGTTGGTGGCGATCGTGGGCATCTGCGCCTACGACTCCGACGCGCACGGCCTGGCTCAGCGCTACTTCCACCAGGCGCTCAGGCTCGCCAAGGCCAGCGGGGACCGGGGACTTGGCGCCTACGTGATCGCGCTGCTGGTCAACCAGTCGCTGTTCATGCGGGAGTACCGCCAGGCCGTCGCCTTCGTCGAGGCCGCGCTGCGCGCCGCGGGCCAGCACATCACCCCCGCGCTCGCCTCCGACCTGTACGCGATGCAGGCCAAGGCCTACGCCCACCTCGGCGACGGCACGAGCGCCCTGGCCTGCATCGGGCGCGCCGAGTCCGCCGCCGAACGCATCCGGCGCGGATACGAGCCCGACGAGACGGGCTACGTCCAACCCGGCCTGGTCAACGTGCAGGTGGCCGAGGCCCTGCTCAGCCTCGGCGAGCTGGCCGCCGCCGAGGAGCACGCCGCGGCCGCCGTGGACAACCCCGCGCACGACCGGGGCCGGGTGCACCGGCTGGCCATGCTCAGCACGATCCAACTGCGCCGGGGCAACGCCGACAAGGCGGTAGCCACGGCCGTGCGGATGGCCGAACAGGCCCGTGGGATGGAGTCGCAGCGGCTGCGGGACAGACTGCGCGCGGTGCGCGAGCACCTGGTGCGCAGCGGCAGCGCCGGCACGGCCGAGGCGGCCGAACTGATCGACGGGGCCCTGCGCGTACCGCTGTGACGGCGGCGCGGTGCTCCCGGCGGCTCGCCGTGCGCCTGCTGCGGGACCGGTCCGGCTGCGATATTGCCACTGACCCGACGGAAGGTGGCAGAACCGTGCAGTGGACGAAACAGAACGAGCAAACTGTGTACGCAAACCGCTGGTTCACCGTCAACCTCGCGGATGTCGAGTTGCCGGACGGCAGGCACCTCGACCACTTCCTGATACGGCTGCGGCCCGTCGCCGTGGCCACGGTGGTGAACGAGGCGGGTGAGGTCCTCCTCCTGTGGCGCCACCGCTTCATCACCGACAGCTGGGGCTGGGAGCTCGCGGCGGGCGTCGTGGAGGACGGCGAGGACGTCACGGCCGCGGCCGCCAGGGAACTGGAGGAGGAGACCGGCTGGCGGCCGGGACCCCTGCACCACCTCATGAGCGTGGAGCCGTCCAACGGGCTCACCGACGCCCGGCACCACATCTACTGGTCGGACGAGGGCGAGTACGTCGGACACCCGGCGGACGACTTCGAGTCCGACCGCCGGGAATGGGTCCCCCTCAAGCTCGTCCCCGACCTGGTCGCCCGCGGCGAGGTCCCGGCCGCCAACATGGCGGCCGCGTTACTGCTCCTGCACCACCTCAGGCCCGGGCGGGACACGCTGTCCTGAGGGAGCGCACACGGTGTGCGAACGACGCGGGCCCGGCACCACCTCGGTGCCGGGCCCGCTGACCGCCGCTCCTCGTGGTCAGCCGTAGGTGTAGAAGCCGGAGCCGGACTTCCGGCCGAGCCGGCCGGCGTCCACCATGCGCTGGAGCAGCGGGGGAGCGGCGTACAGCGGCTCCTTGTACTCCTCGTACATGGAATGGGCGACCGAGGCCACCGTGTCCAGACCGATCAGGTCGGACAGCCTCAGCGGGCCCATCGGGTGGGCGCAGCCCAGCTCCATGCCGTTGTCGATGTCCTCGCGGCTGGCGATGCCCGACTCGAACATCCGGATCGCCGAGAGCAGGTAGGGGATCAGCAGCGCGTTCACCACGAAGCCCGACCGGTCCTGGGCGCGGATAGCGTGCTTGCCGAGCACCTTCTCGGTGAACAGCTGCGCCCGGCTCAGCGTGCCCTCGGAGGTGGTGAGCGCCGGGATCAGCTCGACCAGCTGCTGCACCGGGGCGGGGTTGAAGAAGTGGATGCCGATCACCTGGTCGGGGCGCGCGGTGGCGACCGCCAGCCTCACCAGCGGGATGGAGGAGGTGTTGGAGGCCAGGATCGCGTCCGGCCGGGTCACCACCTGGTCCAGGACCTGGAAGATCTCGGTCTTGACCTGCTCGTTCTCCACCACGGCCTCGATCACCAGGTCGCGGTCGGAGAACTCGCCGAGGTCGGTGGTGAAGCTCAGCCGGGCCTGCGTCGCGTCCCGCTCCGCCTCGCTGATCTTGCCGCGCTCGGCCGCCTTGGCCAGGGAGTTGAACAGCCGGGTACGGCCTATCTCCAGGGCCTCGCCGGTGGTCTCGGCGACCTTCACCTCCAGGCCGGCCCGGGCGCACACCTCGGCGATGCCCGCACCCATCTGGCCGCAGCCCACCACTCCGACGCGTGCAATGTCTCCCGAAATGCCGGTCACATCGTCCCTTTCGCAGTTCCTACGGCTGTGGCAGGCGGCCCGTTGTGCGGTGCCTGCTCCGATCGTGCACGTTACCCCCGTGGCGGCCGTGATCGGTCGCCCGGGTCGGGCATGCTGGGCCGGTGGACGATCCGTGACCGTGCGGATCCACGGCGTACGGGGAGTGCCCGGATGGCCCGAGGGACACGGGTGACACGGCGGTCGTTCACCGTGGCGGCGCTGTCGACCCTGGCGGTGACCGGCGACGCGGCCACCGCGGCGGGCGGCACCGGTACCGACCGCAGGGGCCGCGCCGAGGTCACCGAGATGCGCGGCATGTGGCTGGCGACCGTGCGCAACCGCGACTGGCCCTCCCGCACCGGGCTGAGCGTGGCCCGGCAGCGCGGCGAGCTGACCGCCCTGCTCGACGTGGCGGTGCGCCGCCGGCTCAACACGGTGTTCCTCCAGGTGCGCCCGGCGGCCGACGCGCTGTGGCCCTCGCCCCACGAGCCGTGGTCGCAGTTCCTCACCGGCACCCAGGGCAGGGACCCGGGCTGGGATCCGCTGGGCACGGCCGTGGCGGAGGCGCACGCCCGCGGACTGCGGCTGCACGCCTGGTTCAACCCCTACCGGGTCGCCCTGCACGACGACCCGGCCCTGCTGGCCGCCTCCCATCCGGCCCGCAGACACCCCGACTGGGTGGTCCGGTACGGCGGGTGCCTCCACTACAACCCCGGCCTGCCCGAGGTCCGGGAGTTCGTGCAGCGGGCGATGCTCGACGCGGTGTCCCGGTACCCGGTGGACGGCGTCCACTTCGACGACTACTTCTACCCCTATCCGGTCGCCGGCGAGACCTTAGACGACGACGCAGCCCACCACCGGTACGGCGGCGCCTTCGCCGGCCGGGCCGACTGGCGGCGCGACAACATCGACCGGCTGATCCGCGAGACGGCAGCGGCCGTCGCCGCCACCCGCCCGGGCACCCGGTTCGGGATCAGCCCCTTCGGGGTGTGGCGCAACGCCTCGTCCGACCCGCGCGGCTCGGACACCCGGGCCGGCGTGCAGACGTACGACGACCTGTACGCGGACACCCGCAAGTGGGTCGGGGAGGGCTGGATCGACTACGTCGTCCCACAGCTGTACTGGGCCATCGGCTTCGCCACCGCCGACTACGCCGCCCTGCTGCCCTGGTGGGCCGAGGCGGCACGCGGCAGCCGCACGCGGCTGTACGTGGGGGAGGCGCTCTACAAGGCCGGCGAGCAGAGCGCGGCCTGGCGGGACCCCGACGAGCTGTCCCGCCACCTCACCCTCGCGGCCGCGCACCCGGAAGTACGCGGGCACGTCTTCTTCGCCGCGAAGGAGGTGGCGGCCGATCCGACCGGGGCCATGGCGAGGGTCGTCGCCGACCACTACCGCCGGCCGGCGAGACCCCCGCGCTGACTCAGTGGTGTTCGTGTTCCTTCTTGTGGCGGACCTGGCAGTCGGGGCCCGGTGACATGACCGCCTCGTGCCCGTCCGGGAAGCGGACGCGGTACGGCGGGTTGCCCTCCGTGCCCATGACCTCGACGATTTCGCTGATCTGGTCGTGCTGACCGACCACCCTGCCGTGCTGGACGAGCTGGTCGCCCACGGTTGCGCGCATCTGCGGGGCCTCCTCACCATGTGCGGGAGCAGCGGTCCTCGACTTCCGAGTCTACGGTGCGGAGCGCGGCCGAACCGGTGAGCCGCCGGGCCGGTGTGCGGTCGGCACCGGTGTGAGCGCCGGTCAGCCGCGCGCCCGCTGGGTGACGGCGATGCAGACGAGCACGGCTACGGCCGTCACGGGGGCGGCCGGAGTGAGGTGCTCGCCGAGCAGCAGCACCGACCACACCAGTGTGAGCAGGGGTTGGGCCAGCTGCAACTGGCTCGCCTTCGGGATGCCGACGGCGGCCATGCCCCGGTACCAGACGACCAGCCCGAGGAACTGCGAGCCCGCCGCGACCCAGAGCAGTCCGGTCACGCTGTGGACGCCCAGGTGCACGGGCTCGTGCGTCAGCGCGAGCGCGGCCGCGGGCACGGTGAGCGGCAGGCACGCCACCAGCGCCCAGCCGATGACCTGCCAGCCCGGCATCACGCGGGCCAGCCGGCCGCCCTCGGTGTAGCCGGCGGCGCACACCAGCAGGGCGCCGAACAGATAGCCGTCGGCGGTGGTCAGCGCACCGCCGCTCTGCTGCACGGTGAAGGCCACCACGGCCGCCGCGCCCGCCAGCGCCGCCGTCCAGAACGTGCGCGAGGGGCGGACGCCGAAGCGCAGCGCGGAGAGCAGCGCCGTGGTGAGCGGCAGCAGGCCCACGACGACGGCGGCGTGCGCGGTGGTGGAGGTCTCCAGGGCGAGCGTGGTGAGCAGCGGGAAGCCGAGGACCACTCCGGCGGCCACGACCGCGAGGCCGGGCCAGTGCCGGCGTGCGGGCGGCGGCACGCGCAGCGCCAGCAGGCAGCCGCCCGCGAGGACGGCGGCGAGCACACTGCGCACGGCCACCAGGGACCAGGGTCCGAAGCCCTCCAGGCCCCAGGCGGTGGCCGGGAAGGTCAGGGAGAAGGCGACCACGCCGAGGGCCGCCTGAAGGGTGCCGGCGCGCGAGCGGGCCGGGGCGTCCACCGCTATCGGTGTCGGTGCGATAGCGCTACTCTGTACTCTCATGCAGCAGCGTAGCAGCGTCACTGAACTCGCAGAACGCCTGCGACGGGAACTGGACCGCTACTCACCTGGTGGAAAGCTCCCGTCGAGCCGGGTCCTCGTCGAGCGGTACCGGGTCAGCCCGGTCACCGTCTCGCGGGCCCTGTCGCAACTGGCGGCCGAGGGCCTGGTGGTCACCCGTCCCGGCGCCGGCGCCTTCCGCGCCCCGGCGCGCGGGACGGCCGCTCCCGCCGGCGACACCTCCTGGCAGGAGGTAGCGCTCAGCGCGGACGGCGCCGCCGACCTCGTACCGCGCACGGTGGACGCCTCCGGCGTGACGATCTCACTGGCCGCCCCGCCGCCGGGCGTGATCGAGTTCAACGGGGGCTACCTGCACCCCTCGTTGCAGCCCGAGCGGGCCATGGCCGCCGCGCTGTCCCGGGCCGGCCGTCGTCCCGGGGCGTGGGGGAGGCCGCCGCTGGAGGGGCTGCCGGAGCTGCGCGAGTGGTTCGCGCGGGACATCGGCGGGCCGGGCGGGACGGTCACCGCCGCCGAGGTCCTGATCACCGCGGGCGGCCAGTCCGCGCTGACCACCGCCCTGCGCGCCCTGGCCCCGCCCGGCGCTCCGGTGCTGGTCGAGTCGCCCACCTATCCCGGCATGCTGGCCATCGCCCGGTCCTCCGGGCTGCGGCCCGTACCCGTGCCCGTCGACGCGGAGGGGGTGAGGCCGGAGCTGCTCGCCGACGCGTTCCGGGCCACCGGCGCCCGCGTGTTCGTCTGCCAGCCCCTGTTCCAGAACCCCACCGGCGCCGTCCTCGCCCCCGACCGGCGCGCGCGGGTGCTGCGGACGGCCCGCGAGGCCGGCGCCTTCGTCGTCGAGGACGACTTCGTACGGCGGCTCGCGCACGAGGACGCCGGCACCCTGCCGCCCCCACTCGTCGCCGCCGACCCGGACGGGGTCGTGGTGCACGTCGGCTCGCTGACCAAGGCCACCTCGCCCAGCTTCCGGGTGAGCGCGCTGGTCGCGCGCGGCCCGGTGCTGGAACGGTTGCGCGCCATCCAGGTCGTGGACACGTTCTTCGTGCCGCGGCCGTTGCAGGAGGCCGCTCTCGAACTGGTCGGCTCACCCGCCTGGCCGCGCCATCTGCGCGCGCTCGCCGCGGAGTTGAAGAGCCGTCGGGACGCGATGACCACCGCGCTGCGGAGCATCCTTCCCGAACTCGCCCCGCCGCACGTCCCGTCCGGCGGCTACCACCTGTGGCCGCGTCTGCCGGACGGTGCGGACGAGGCCGCCCTGACCGCCGCCGCCCTGCGCGCGGGCGTCGCGCTCACCCCCGGCCGCCCGTACTTCAGCGCCGAACCCCCGGCCGCCCACGTGAGGTTGAGCTTCGCCGCGGTCGGCGGCACGGCGGAGATCGCCGAGGGTGTGCGCCGCCTGCGGGCGGCCTGCGCGGAGGTGCTGCCCTGACGGCGGACCGGGGGAGCGGACGGCCGGGACCCGCGGCGGGCTGCGTACCGGCGGCTCAGTCCTCGCTCAGTCCTCGCGCGCGTAGTCCGTCGTCAGCAGCAGGTCCTTCGCGGGGCCGCCCACGCGCCACACCGTGCGCCAGTGCCCGGCGTCCCGGACGGTGAACTCGCCCCGGTAGAGATCCGCCGCGCACGGATGCGCGGCCAGGTGCCGCCCGGAGCGCAGGTCCAGATCGTGGAAGGGCCGCCCGTCCGCGAAGCGCACGTCGGCCGTGCCCGGCACGCCCCCGGGCAGAAAGCGCAGCGTCCGCTCGGCGGGCCGGGCCACCCCCTGCCAGACGAACGTGCCGCACTCCCGGTGCAGCAGCCCGCCGCCGTCCAGGGCGCCGAAGGCCGTCGTACCGGTGAACTCCCCCGTCCCGCCGTCCGCCAGATCCCGCACCGACCGCCGGACCCGCCTGTGCCCGGCCAGGTACACCAGCACGTCCGGCACCGGCAGGAACCGGCCCTCCGCCGCCCGCTCGCCCTTTTCCACCCGCTCACCGTACGACGACCGGCCTTGATTCCGTTGCATAAACGTGCAGGAATACGTATAGTCATGCCATCGAGGAGGAGGGTTCATGGCTGTACGTGTGGCGGTCGCCGGAGCGAGTGGATACGCGGGCGGAGAAGTGCTGCGCCTGCTCCTGGCGCACCCCGAGGCCGAGATCGGCGCCCTGACCGGGAACACCAACGCCGGAGAGCGGCTCGGCGCCCTGCAACCGCACCTGCCGCCCCTCGCCGACCGCGTCCTGGAGGAGACCACCCCCGAAGTCCTCGCCGGGCACGACGTCGTCTTCCTCGCCCTGCCGCACGGCCGGTCCGCCGCCGTGGCCGAGCGACTGGGACCCGACGTCCTCGTCATCGACATGGGCGCCGACTTCCGGCTGAAGGACCCCGCCGACTGGGAGCGCTTCTACGGCTCCCCGCACGCCGGCACCTGGCCCTACGGCCTCCCTGAACTGCCCGGTGGCCGCGCCGCGCTGGCGGGCGCCAGGCGCATCGCGGTGCCCGGCTGCTACCCGACGGCCGCCTCCCTCGCCCTCTTCCCGGCCTACGCGGCCGGACTCGCCGAGAACGAGGCCGTGATCGTCGCCGCGTCCGGCACCTCCGGCGCCGGCAAGGCGGCCAAGCCGCACCTGCTCGGCTCCGAGGTCATGGGATCCATGTCCCCCTACGGGGTGGGCGGCCTGCACCGGCACACCCCGGAGATGATCCAGAACCTCAGCGCCGCGGCGGGGGAGCGCGTCACCGTGTCCTTCACGCCCACGCTCGCGCCGATGCCCCGCGGCATCCTCGCCACGTGCAGCGCCAAGGCCCGGCCCGGGGTCACCGCCGACTCCGTGCGCGCCGCGTACGAGAAGGCCTACGCCGACGAGCCCTTCGTCCACCTCCTCCCCGAGGGGCGCTGGCCCGCCACCGCCTCCGTGTACGGCTCCAACGCCGTGCAGATCCAGGTGGCGTACGACCCCGCCGCGCACCGCGTCATCGCGATCAGCGCCATCGACAACCTGACCAAGGGCACCGCGGGCGGCGCGGTGCAGAGCATGAACATCGCCCTCGGACTTCCCGAGGAGCTCGGACTTTCCACGATCGGAGTCGCACCGTGAGCGTCACGGCAGCCAAGGGGTTCCAGGCGGCGGGCATCGCCGCCGGGATCAAGGAGAGCGGCAACCCGGACCTGGCCCTCGTGGTCAACACCGGACCCCGCCGCGCCGCCGCGGGCGTCTTCACCTCCAACCGCGTCAAGGCCGCCCCGGTGCAGTGGTCCGAGCAGGTCCTCAAGGACGGCAGGCTCTCCGCGGTCGTCCTCAACTCCGGCGGCGCCAACGCCTGCACCGGCTCCAAGGGCTTCCAGGACACCCACGCCACCGCCGAGAAGGCCGCCGACGTGCTCGGTGTCGGCGCCATCGAGGTCGCGGTCTGCTCCACCGGACTGATCGGCGTCCTGCTGCCCATGGACAAGCTGCTGCCGGGCATCGAGACGGCCGCCGCCCGGCTCTCCGAGCACGGCGGTGAGAAGGCCGCCATCGCCATCAAGACCACCGACACCGTCCACAAGACGTCCGTGGTGACCAAGGACGGCTGGACCGTCGGCGGCATGGCCAAGGGCGCGGGCATGCTCGCCCCGGGCCTGGCCACCATGCTCGTGGTCCTCACCACGGACGCCGACCTCGAGGCAGACGTGCTCGACCAGGCGCTGCGCGCCGCCACCAGGGTCACCTTCGACCGGGTCGACTCCGACGGCTGCATGTCCACCAACGACACCGTGCTGCTGCTCGCCTCCGGCGCCTCCGGGGTCACCCCGCCGTACGCGGAGTTCGCCGAGGCCGTACGGGCGGTGTGCGACGACCTCGGGCAGCAGCTCATCCGGGACGCCGAGGGCGCCAGCAAGGACATCAAGGTCGAGGTGGTGGGCGCCGCGACCGAGGAGGACGCCGTGGAGGTGGGCCGCTCCATCGCCCGCAACAACCTCCTCAAGTGTGCCATCCACGGCGAGGACCCCAACTGGGGCCGCGTCCTCTCGGCGATCGGCACCACCAAGGCCGCCTTCGAGCCCGACCGGCTCAACGTCGCCATCAACGGCGTCTGGGTCTGCAAGAACGGCGGCGTCGGCGAGGACCGCGAGAAGGTCGACATGCGCTACCGCGAGGTCCACATCGTGGCGGACCTCGCCGCAGGCGCCGAGACCGCCACCATCTGGACCAACGACCTCACCGCCGACTACGTCCACGAGAACAGCGCGTACTCCTCATGAGCTCCGGAACCACTCGCAAACACACCGCGCTCCCCAAGGCGAAGATCCTCGTCGAGGCGCTGCCCTGGCTGACCCGGCACCACGGCAAGATCGTCGTCATCAAGTTCGGCGGCAACGCCATGGTGGACGAGGAGCTGAAGGCCGCCTTCGCCCAGGACGTCGTCTTCCTGCGGCACGCCGGCCTCAGGCCCGTCGTCGTGCACGGCGGCGGCCCCCAGATCAGCCGGGCACTCGACAAGCACGGCATCGTCAGCGAGTTCAAGGCGGGGCTGCGGGTCACCACCGAGGAGGCCATGGACGTCGTGCGGATGGTGCTCGCCGGGCAGGTGCAGCGGGAGCTGGTGGGCCTGCTCAACCAGCACGGGCCCTTCGCCGTCGGCCTCACCGGCGAGGACGCGCACACCATCACCGCCACCAAGCACACCCCCGAGATCGACGGCGAGCCGGTCGACATCGGGCGGGTGGGCGAGATCACCGCGATCGACACCGGCGCGATCGAGGCGCTGCTCGCCGACGGCCGCATCCCGGTCGTCTCCTCGATCGCCCGCTCCGAGGACGACGGGCACGTCTACAACGTCAATGCCGATACGGCGGCCGCGGCGCTCGCCGCGGCACTGGGCGCCGAGACCCTCATGGTCCTCACCGACGTCGAGGGCCTCTACGAGGACTGGCCGAACTCGGACGAGGTGATCAGCCGCCTGACCGCGAGCGAGCTGGAGAAGCTGCTGCCGGAGCTGTCCTCCGGCATGGTGCCGAAGATGCAGGGCTGCCTGCACGCGGTGCGCGGCGGCGTGACCACCGCCCGCGTCATCGACGGCCGGGTCCAGCACTCGATCCTGCTGGAGATCTTCACCGACGAGGGCATCGGCACGATGGTCGTGCCGGACGAACAGGGGGAGTCGTGAGCAACCAGGACGCGAGTGATCAGGAGACGGGCAACCAGGCACTGGCCGCGCGCTGGCAGGGCGCGCTCATGAACAACTACGGCACCCCGCGGCTCGCCCTCGTCCGCGGTGCGGGCGCGAAACTGTGGGACGCGGACGGCCGGGAGTACGTCGACTTCGTCGGCGGTATCGCGGTCAACGCACTCGGCCACGCCCACCCCGCCGTCGTGGAGGCGGTCGGCCGGCAGATCGCCTCCCTCGGCCACGTCTCCAACCTGTTCATCGCCGAGCCGCCCGTCGCCCTGGCCGAACGGCTGCTCCAGCTCTTCGGCCGGGACGGCAAGGTGTTCTTCTGCAACTCCGGCGCCGAGGCCAACGAGGGCGCCTTCAAGATCGGCCGGCTGACCGGGCGGCCGCACATGGTCGCCACCGAGGGCGGCTTCCACGGCCGTACGATGGGCGCCCTCGCGCTCACCGGCCAGCCCGGCAAGCAGGAGCCGTTCCTGCCGCTGCCCGGCGAGGTCACCCACGTGCCCTACGGGGACGCGCGGGCCCTGGCCGCCGCCGTCACCGAGGAGACCGCCCTCGTCGTCATCGAGCCCATCCAGGGCGAGAACGGGGTCGTGGTGCCCCCGCCCGGTTATCTGAAGGCGGCCAGGGCGATCACGGCGGCCACGGGTTCGCTGCTGGTCCTCGACGAGGTGCAGACCGGGGTCGGACGCACCGGGCACTGGTTCGAGTACCAGGCCCACGAGGGCGTCCTGCCGGACGTCGTCACGCTCGCCAAGGGCCTGGGCGGCGGACTGCCGCTCGGCGCCACCGTCGCCTTCGGGCGCGCCGCCGACCTGCTCCAGCCCGGTCAGCACGGTACGACCTTCGGCGGCAACCCGGTCGCCTGCGCCGCCGGACTCGCCGTCCTGGACACGATCGCGGGCGAGGGGCTGCTGGAGAACGTCAAGCGGCAGAGCGAGAGGCTGCGCGAGGGGATCGAGTCACTGGACCACTCGCTGGTCGCCCACGTCAGGGGCGCGGGCCTGCTGCTGGGTATCGTGCTCACCGAGCCGCGCGCGCCCCAGGTGCAGCAGGCGGCTCAGGAGGCCGGTTTCCTGGTGAACGCGCCCGCCCCCGACGTCGTACGGCTGATGCCGCCGCTGAACCTCGGCGACGACGAGGTGGACGCCTTCCTCGGAGCGCTGCCCGGCGTCCTGGACGTGGCAAACGGGGACGGATGATCCGGAGATTGAGACGACGATGAGTCAGGCGCAGAACGGTCAGACCGAGGCCGGGCCTGCGGTGCCGCAGACCCGCACCGCCCGCCACCGCCGGATCGTGGACATCCTCAACCGGCAACCGGTCCGCTCCCAGAGCCAGTTGGCGAAGCTGCTGGCCGACGACGGGCTGAGCGTCACCCAGGCGACGCTCTCCCGCGACCTGGACGAGCTGAACGCGGTGAAGATCCGCAACACCGACGGCGACCTCATCTACGCGGTGCCCAGCGAGGGCGGTTTCCGCACTCCGCGCGCACCGCTGGGGGAGTCGGTGAAGGAGGAGCGGATGCGGCGGCTCTCGCAGGAGCTGCTCATCTCCGCGGAGGCCTCCGCCAACCTCGTGGTCCTGCGGACGCCTCCGGGGGCGGCGCAGTTCCTCGCCTCGGCCATCGACCAGGCCGAGCTGCACGACATCCTGGGGACCATCGCCGGCGACGACACGCTGCTGCTGATCAGCCGGGACCCCACGGGTGGACAGGCGCTGGCGGACCACCTGCTGAGGCTGGCGCAGAACGGCCAGTGAGCTCGACGCGGGGCCGGCCGGACCTCAGCCCAGGCGGGCGGCGAGCCCATGCGTGCACCTGACCTCGTCGCCCGCCGTGATCAGCAGCGCCTCGACGTCCGGCAACGACTCCAGCCAGGCCAGGCCCTCGCGGGAGCCCATGGCGAACGCGGCCGTCGCCCAGCAGTCCGCCCAGGTCAGGCTGGGGGCGACCACGGTGACCGCGACCAGGTCGGTGACCGCCGACCTGCCGGTGCCCGGGTCGACGATGTGGGCGCCGCGCTCGGCCGTGCCCGATGTCGCCACCGCCAGCTCGCTCGTACCTGCCGCGGAGACCACCGCCGCGAGGCCGCCGGGGCGCAGGGGGTCCGAGACGCCCACGCGCCAGGGCCGCTGCGTGTCGGGGGAGCCGAGCAACTGCACGTCTCCGCCGCCGTTCACGCTGACCCCGCTCACCCCCGCCGCCGCGATCCGCCGGGCGGCCCGTTCGGCGGCCCAGCCCTTGACGATCCCGGTCGGATCCAGGCTCCCCTGGTAGCGCAGGCTGAACCAGCCCTCGCTGACCCGTTCGGCCTCGGCGCCCAGTTCGAGCACCTCGGCGACCTCGGGGTCGCACTCCGCCACGGTCAGCTCACCGCGCGCCAGGCGGGAGAGCTGGCTGTCGTCGCGGTAGGTGCTGAACACCTCGTCGACGCGGTGCAGCCCGGCGATCGCCTCGTCCAGGGCCGCCGCCACCGCGTCGGACCGACCGCCGCGCACGTCGAAGGAGAAGACGGTCCCCATGACCTCCTCCGCGTGCCGCACCGCGGCGGGACCCTGCGCCGAACCGGACACGGCCTCAGCCACCCGCCTTGTCGAGTGCCGACTGGAGGGACTTCTTGTAGCCGCCGCTGGTGTAGGTGGCCCCGGAGACGGTGTCGATGTCGGCGCTCTGCGCGGTCACGGCCTCCTGGTTGAGCCTGGGGACGGCCAGGTCGCTCTTCTGGCCGCTGACCCCGCCCTGCGGTGCCTGTACCGTCTCGGCCTTGGTGATCCTGCCGCCGCTGACCGTGATCCGGACCTGCACCGGGCCGTACTGGGTCTGCGCGGCGTCGCCCGTGACGGTGCGGGTCTGCGCGGCTTGCGAGCCGGCGGCCCCCGAGGAGGACGAGCCGGAAGGCGAACCGGGGGCTTGCCCGGATGCCGAACCGGAGGCCTGCCCGGACGCCGAACCGTCCGCCTTCACCTTGTCGAGTGCCGACTGGAGGGACTTCTTGTAGCCGCCGCTGGTGTAGGTGGCCCCGGAGACGGTGTCGATGTCGGCGCTCTGCGCGGTCACGGCCTCCTGGTTGAGCCTGGGGACGGCCAGGTCGCTCTTCTGGCCGCTGACCCCGCCCTGCGGTGCCTGTACCGCCTCCGCCGCGGTGATCCTGCCGCCGCTGACGGTCAGCCGGACCTGCACGTCGCCGTACTGGGTCCGGGCCACGTCGCCGGTCACGGACTGCGTGCCCGTCCGCTGCGCGCCGCTGCCGCCCTGCGGCGACTCCTGCGCCGCCGCGGTCCGTTGCGGCGCCGCGCCGGCCGCCGAGGCGGAGGCCGGGTCGGAGGCCGGCTTCAGCGAGAGCAGCAGCACGATGCCGGACACGGTCGCTGCGCCGGCCAGCACGGCACGTCGGATGGGGTGGCTCTTCCTCATCGCCGATGAGCTCCTGAATTCCCGTGGGTCCCGTAAGTCAGCTGGTTTCCGCGGCCGTTCCGCGTTCCCGTCACTCACATCTCGAACGACTCGTGATGGATGCGGCGGGCGGGGACACCCGCGCCGCGCAGTGCCTCGTACACCGACTGCGCGAAGCCGGGCGGGCCGCACATGAAGACGTCGTGACGGTCGATGTCGGCGATCTTGCGGCGCAGCGACTCGGCGGAGATGTCGGGGCGTTCCCCGTCCGGGCTGTTCACCGCGTACATCAGCCGGGCGCCGCGCTCGTCGGCGATCTTCGCCAGTTCGCCCCACAGGGCCAGGTCCTGCGTGCTGTTGGCCCGGTACAGCAGCGTGATGTCACCGGCCGCGCCGGGCAGCGTCTCGAACAGCGCCCGCATCGGCGTGATGCCCACCCCGCCCGCCACCAGCAGCACCTTGCCGCGGCTGCGCCGGGACGCGGTCAGCGCGCCGTACGGCCCCTCCGCCCACACCCGGGTGCCGGGGGTGAGTTCGCGCAGCCCGGCGCTGTGGTCGCCGATCGCCTTGACGGTGATGCGCAGCAGGTCCGGACGGGGCGCCGCCGACAGGGAGTACGGGTGGGAGGAGAACCGCATGCCGGGTGCCAGGAACCGCCAGCGGAAGAACTGCCCGGCCTCCGCGCCCATCCGGTGCAGCCTTTTGCCGCCGATCAGCACCGACACGATGCCCGGCGTCTCCTCGATCACCGCCTCCACCCGCATGCGGTGGCGCAGGTTCAGCCGGATCGGGGTGAGGATCCGGTACCAGATCACCAGCGCGGTCACGGCGCCGTACAGGCCGTACCAGAAGGTCCTGGCGGCCGGTTCCACGGCGAAGTCGTTGCCGGTGGTGATCTGGTGCCAGAACGTCAGGAACACCGCGGCATAGGTGAGCAGGTGCACGTGGTACCACGTGTCGTACGGCATCCGGCGGCGCACCGGGCCGATCGAGACCAGTCCGACGACCACCAGCAGACCGGTGCCGATCGCGGCCTTGCCCATGTCGGGCAGCTGCTCGACGGACTCGACGGTCTGCGCCACGATGTCGCCGAGCGACTTGCCGCCCAGCAGCGCGTAGCCCCACATGGTGAGGAAGACGTGCGCGAGGACCAGGCACAGCGTGTACCGGCCGGTCATGGCGTGCCAGCGCGCGACCCGGTCGGAGCCCACCCGCCGCTCCAGGGCCGGCACCCGCGCCATCTGGAGCACGACCAGCGCCATGAGGTAGCCGGCGAGCAGGCCGGTGATCCGGCCCGCGTTCAGGACCCTCCCGGCGGTGCCGTCGATGGACGGGGTGTTCATCCACCACAGCCAGACGACGCCCGCCGCGCCCGCCCAGACGGCGGTCAGCAGCGGGACGGCGGGGGAGCGGCGCGGCCGGATGCGGCGCATCGTCTGGCGCCGGGCGGCGCGGCCTCCTGCGAGCGTGCTGGTCACGGTTCCTCCGCGGACGGGGTCAAGGGGGGCGGCGTGGTCCCTTGGCCCTGGAATACGTGCCACGGCGGCCTCGCGTTCAGCGTCCGGTCGAGGTTCAGCGCCGGGCCGCGTCCAGCGCGGACTGGAGCGAGCGGCGGTATCCGTCACTGGTGTACGTCGCCCCCGAGACGGTGTCGATGCTCGCGCTCTGCGCGGTCAGCGCCTCCCTGCGCAGCTGGGGGATGGCGTAGCCGCTGATCTCCCGGTCCCGCGGGTTGTCCGAGGGCTGGGCGAGCGCCGTCACGTCGGTGATCCGGCCGTCGACGAGCGTGACCCGCACCTGGACCGGACCCCAGCGGGTCTGCACCGTCTCACCGGTGACGGTCCTGGTACCGGTGGACCGACCGGTCCCGCCGGTCCCGCCGGACGTGCTGGAACCGCCGGACGTGCTGGAACCGCTGGACGGGGCCGGCGCGGGATCCGCGGCGATCTGCGGCGGCGTGTGCGGCTTGAGCGACAGCAGCATCACCAGCCCGGAGACGGTGGCGGCGCTCGCCAGCACGACGCGGCGCAGCGGACGGTTCTTCCTCAGCGCGTGCAACAGGGCCTCACAGCTCGAACGACTCGTGGTGGATACGGCGGTCCGGAACCCCGGCGGCGCGCAGCACCTCGTACAGGTCCCGGGCGAAGGCGTGCGGGCCGCAGAGGTACACGTCGTGCCCGGCCAGGTCGGGCACGGCCGCGCGCAGGGACTCCACGGTGAGGCGGGGGCGTTCGCCGCGCGGGCCGTTGAGCGCGTACAGCACCCGAGCCCCGCGCCCGCGCGCTATGGCCTCCAACTCACCGCCCAGGGCGAGGTCTTCGGCCGTACGTGCCCGGTACAGCAGGGTGACGTCACCGGGCAGCGTCTCGAACAGCGCCCGCAGCGGCGTGATACCGACCCCGGCGGCGATCAGCAGGGACCTGTGCGAGGTGCGCCGGCCGGCGGTCATCGACCCGTAGGGGCCCTCCGCCCACACCCGGGTGCCCGGCCGCAGCAGCGGCACGGCCGCGCTGTGGTCGCCGAGCGCCTTCACCGTGATGCGCAGCAGGTCCGGACGGGGCGGCGCCGACAGGGAGTACGGCGTCGACGTCCAGGCCATGCCCTCGGCGAGGAACCGCCAGCGGAAGAACTGCCCAGGCAGCGCCCCCAGTTCGTCCAGCCGGTGGCCGCGCACGACGACGGAGTACACGCCCGGCGCCTCCTTGTGGACCAGCTCGACCCGCATCCGGTGGCGCAGGTTGAGCCGTACCGGGACCAGGATCCGGAACCACACCACCAGGGCCGCGACGCCCAGGTACAGCGCGTACCAGGCCGCCGTGGCCAGGACGTGGCCGGTGAACTCGGCCCCCAGCGCCACCTGGTGGCCGAAGGCCAGGAAGACGGCGGCGTAGGTGAGCAGGTGCGTGTAGTACCAGAACTCGTGACCGGTCCGGCGGCGCACCGCGCGCGCCGAGGTGACGCCGACCGCGAAGAGGATCACCGTCCCGGCGGTGGCCTTCAGCATCTCCGGGTAGTCCAGCACCACCGTGACCGCCTCGCGCAGAACGGAGAAGCCGTCCTGCGCGGCGTACCCGGCGAGGATCAGCACCACGTGCACGACCAGCAGGCACACCGTGTAGCGGCCGGCCATCGCGTGCCAGCGCGCCACCCGGTCGGAGCCGATCCGGCGCTCCAGCAGCGGCACCCGCGCCATCAGGCCCACCAGCACCGCGCAGGCGTACCCGCACAGCAGGCCCGCGATCCGTCCGGCGCCGGTCAGCCAGCCCGCCGCGCCCACGACGGAGGCGGTGTCGTACCACCACAGGAGGACCACCGCGGCGGCACCCGCCCACAGCAGCGCCAGCACCGCGCCCGCCGGGGAGCGCCGGGGCGCCAGTGGCACGGGCGGTGCCGCCCGCCGCTCGTACACCGTGGTCATCCGCTCTCCCGTCCCTTCGCCGGTCCAGGACGCCACTGTGCGGGGCGAACCTCTGAGGAAGCTCTGAGCCTCGGGCGGAGTGGGCCCACTCACAGAAAACTCAGAGGGTCCACCCTCGCCGTCCGGGCGGGGAACCGGCGATGCTGGAGGGGCCATGAACACCTTCCGCCCGAGCCCTCCCGGCCTGCCCGCCCTCACCCGCCTCGACGGCACCCCCGTGCGCGTCCTCGTCGTCGACGACGACCCCGACCTCGCCGAAGTGCTCTGCGGAGCCCTGCGCTACCAGGGCTGGGAAGTGCGCGCCGCGGGCGACGGCGCCTCGGCCGTCGCCGCGGCGCGCGAGGTGCGGCCCGACGCCGTCGTCCTCGACGTGATGCTCCCGGACACCGACGGATTCGCCGTGCTGCGTGAGCTGCACGCCGCGCAGCCGGACGTCTGTGTGCTCTTCCTCACGGCGCGGGACGCGGTGGAGGACCGTGTCGCGGGGATCACCGCGGGCGGCGACGACTACGTGACCAAGCCGTTCAGCCTGGAGGAGGTGGTCGCCCGGCTGCGCGGACTGCTGCGCCGCGCCGGCATGGCCCGGCAGCCGGCGGACGGCCCGCGGCTGACCGTGGGCGACCTGGTCATGGACGAGGACGCCCGCGAGGTCACCCGGGCGGGAGAGCTGATCGAGCTGTCCCCGACCGAGTTCGAGCTGCTGCGCTTCCTGATGCACAACCCGCGCCGGGTGCTGAGCAAGGCGCAGATCCTCGACCGTGTGTGGTCCTACGACTTCGGCGGCCAGGCCCATGTGGTGGAGCTGTACATCTCGTACCTGCGCAAGAAGGTGGACGCCGGCCGCGAGCCCATGATCCACACGGTGCGCGGGGCCGGGTACGTGCTGAAGCCGGCGGTACCGTGACCGTGCCGCGGCGGGCGATGGCACCGCGGATACGGCGGCTGCCCCGGCCGCGCACCCTGCGGGCCCGGCTCACCTTCGGCCTGGTGGTGCTGCTGGCCGTCGGCTGCGCCGCCGTCGGCGTGGCCGCGGTCCTCGAACTGGACGGCTTCCTCACCGGCCGGATCGACCAGCAGCTCCAGCAGGCCGGTCCGGGCTTCCCGGAGAGCCTGGAGCACGGCACCACCACGCCCGCCAAGCCCTCCGACCACGACGGCGACGAGCGCGGCGACACCCGCCGCCAGGCCGCCGGCACCTTCGGCGCGCGGCTCCTCGGCGGCACGGTGACCCACGCGGCCATGGTCCCCTCCGAGTCACGTCCCGGCTTCGACGTCACCCTCTCCGGCGCCGACCGCGCGGCACTGGCCGCGCTCCCGGTGGGCCGCGGCGGGCACACGGTGCGCCTGTCCGACCTGGGCGAGTACCGGCTGGCGGCCTGGCCGGGCCGGGACGGCGACGTGCTGGTCACCGGGCTGCCGATGGCGCCGGTGCGGGCCGCGGTCCACCGCCTCGAACTGGTCGCGGGGATCGTCTCCGCCCTGGCCCTGGCCGTCGCCGGGGTCGCGGGCGCCCTGTGGGTGCGCTGGTCGCTGCGGCCGCTGACCCGGGTCGCGGAAACCGCCGCCCGGGTCAGCGAGCTGCCGCTCGCCAGCGGCGAGGTGACGCTGCCGCCCCGCGCGCCGCGCGCCGACCCGCGCAGCGAGGTCGGGCGGGTCGGCGCCGCCTTCAACCGGATGCTCCACCACGTCGAGGACGCGCTGACCAAACGGCACGCCAGCGAGGAGCGGCTGCGCGGATTCGCCGCCGACGCCAGCCACGAGCTGCGCACCCCGGTCGCCACGGTGCGCGGCCACGCCGAGCTCGCCCTGCTGCACCCGGGGCCGGTGCCGCCCGAGGTCACCCGGGCCCTGGAACGCATCGCCGCCGAGTCCGCGCGCATGGGCGAGATGGTCGACGAGATGCTGCTCCTGGCCCGGCTGGACGCCGGGCGTCCCCTGGACCGCCACCCGGTCGACCTGACCCGACTGGTCCTGGACGCGGTGACGGACGCCCGGGCCGCGGGTCCGGAGCACCGCTGGACGCTGGAGCTGGCGGAGGAACCGGTGACGGTGACCGGTGACGCCCACCGGCTCCAGCAGGTGCTGGCCAACCTGCTGGCCAACGCGCGTGCGCACACGCCCGCGGGCACCAAGGTGACGGTGTCCCTGGGCCTGGAGTGCGACCGGGAGGCGGACCCGGAGAGTGCCGCCACGGCCGTGCTGCGGGTGCACGACGACGGGCCCGGCGTCCCCGAGGAGGTCCAGCCCGGTGTCTTCGAGCGCTTCACCCGGGCCGACCGCCGCCGCACCGACTCCTTCGGCGGCGCCGGGGCCGGCCTGGGCCTGTCGATCGTGGCGGCCGTGACGGAGGCCCACGGCGGCGGTGTCGGTCTGGACAGCCGCCCCGGCTCCACGGCCTTCACCGTCCGGCTGCCGGCGGGCGGCGTCCAGGGTCTTTCGTCCGGATCACGCCGGGCTCGCAAGCCTGGTCCGGCCTGATCCGGACGAGAGCCCCTGAGTCAGTAACGGCTGATCGCGGTCGCCCCGCCCGCCGTGCCGATCGCGATGTGCGGCCGGCGCCCGGGATCCGCCCACGCCAGGATCCGCCGCATGGCCTCACGCGGCACCGACACACAGCCGGCCGTCGCCCCGGGCCCGTTGACGTGCAGGAAGATCCCCGCCCCCCGGCCGCGCACCGGACGGGAGTAGTTGAACCCGATGACAAGCGCGTGCGCGTACTGCCTCGGGTACGCCACCAGGTGCTCGGACTCGGTGGCCCGGCAGTCCGCGGGGCGCGGCTGGGTCCAGCGGTTGTAGGAGCGCGAGCCGTTGTCCTCGCACCACCAGGAGTCCGGGCCCGCCCGCCGGTACCGCAGCCGGGTCCCGCCCGGCGCGGGCTGGACGCCGAAGGCGAACGGCAGGTGGTACAGCCCGGTCGGCGTCGTGTACGTCTCCTGCCGCCGCACCGTGCCCTCGACGAGCCCCTTCGCGCCGAACCGGGCAGGCGCCGAACCGGCCCGCACCCAGCCTCCGCCGCGCAGGTCCCACCACGTGACGGTGCCCGACGTGGCGCCGGCGCGGGCCGCCCGAGCGGTGATCAGCTGGGTGCCGCCGCCGGTGTCCCGCATCCGCGCCGGCAGCGGCACCTCGCCCGCGGGCGCGGCATCGAGTGTGAGCAGGGACAGGGCGGCGAGGATCGCGGCGACACCGGGGCGCATGGCTCAGACCGTGGACGGCGGCAGCGGCAACGGCAGTCCGGGCAGTCCGTCCAGGCTGGTGGCCACGTGCTCCTTCCTGGTGAAGTAGTCGCTCAGCGAGGCGTCGTCCTCGCGCGCGAAGCGCCTGCCGTGCAGATCGCGGTCCGCCTCGTACGCCATGAAGGGCACCGCGTATCCGCAGGTGTCCCGCACCAGCTCGGCGTGTACGACGATGATCGCGCGAAGCCCGTGGGCGGCCGGATCGATGTCGGGGAAACGGGCGAGGAGTTCACCGAAGCGAGGGTCGTCGCGGAAGACGGGCTCGCCCCGGCCGTGGACGCGCACGATGCTGGGCGGGCCCTGGAAGGCGCACCACATCAGGGTGATCCGGCCGTTCTCACGCAGGTGGGCGATGGTCTCCGCGTTGGACCCGGCGAAGTCCAGGTAGGCCACGGTGTGCTCGTCGAGCACCGCGAAGGAGCCCTTGAGGCCCTTGGGGGAGAGGTTGACCGTGCCGTCGCCGGAGAGCGGGGCGGTCGCGGTGAAGAAGAGGGGCTGCCGCTCGATGAACGTGCGCAGCCTGCCGTCGATGCGCTCATACGTCTTTCCCATGTCCAGCGATTATCCGGGGAAGTTCTTTCGTCTGTCTAAGGAATTGCGGCCTCCGCGGGCCCACCGTGGCCGCCCCGGCCGGCGCTTCCTCGGGGCGGCCACGGCTGCCTGTCACCTCACGGGGTGAGGTGCAGGCGGCCGGGGAGGCGGGCGCCCGGGGTCCGGAGGCCGGGGCGCCCGTGTTCGCCGGGAGATACGCGGAAGCGGTCGTGCTCGTTCAGGGAGTGACGGGCGAGTTCTGAAAACACCTTGCGAATCCCCTGGTGCCGCGACGCGCCCCGGATGAGATTGACGAACCATGCAGAGTTCTGCATACTCATGCATGTCAGCGAATGCAGTGTGAGGAGAATCCCGTGACCGAGCGCGTCGTACTCGCCTACTCGGGCGGTCTGGACACCTCCGTCGCCATCGGCTGGATCGCCGAGGAGACGGGCGCCGAGGTCATCGCCGTTGCGGTCGACGTCGGCCAGGGCGGCGAGGACCTGGACGTCATCCGCAAGCGCGCGCTCGCCTGCGGTGCCGTCGAGGCAGAGGTCGCCGACGCCAAGGACGAGTTCGCCGACGAGTACTGCCTCCCGGCGATCAAGGCCAACGCCCTCTACATGGACCGCTACCCGCTGGTCTCCGCGCTGTCGCGGCCGACGATCGTCAAGCACCTGGTCGCCGCCGCCCAGAAGCACGGCGCCGGCATCGTCGCCCACGGCTGCACCGGCAAGGGCAACGACCAGGTCCGCTTCGAGGCCGGCATCGTCGCCCTCGCCCCCGACCTGAAGTGCATCGCCCCGGTCCGCGACTACGCGATGACCCGGGACAAGGCCATCGCGTTCTGCGAGGAGAAGAACCTCCCGATCGCGACCACCAAGAAGTCCCCGTACTCCATCGACCAGAACGTCTTCGGCCGCGCCGTGGAGACCGGCTTCCTCGAGGACATCTGGAACGCGCCGATCGAGGACATCTACGAGTACACCCAGAACCCGGCCGTCGCCCGTGAGGCCGACGAGGTGATCATCACCTTCAAGGAGGGCGTCCCGGTCGCCATCGACGGCAAGCCCGTCTCCGTCCTCCAGGCCATCCAGCAGCTCAACGAGCGCGCCGGCGCCCAGGGCATCGGCCGGATCGACATGGTCGAGGACCGCCTCGTCGGCATCAAGTCCCGCGAGGTGTACGAGGCTCCCGGCGCGATCGCCCTGATCACCGCCCACCAGGAGCTGGAGAACGTCACGGTCGAGCGCGAACTGGCCCGCTACAAGCGGCAGGTCGAGCAGCGCTGGGGCGAACTGGTCTACGACGGCCAGTGGTTCTCCCCGCTCAAGCGCGCCCTGGACGGCTTCATCGACGAGGCCAACCAGCACGTCTCCGGCGACGTCCGCATGACCCTGCACGGCGGCCGCGCGGTCGTCACGGGCCGGCGCTCCCAGGAGTCGCTGTACGACTTCAACCTCGCCACCTACGACACCGGCGACACCTTCGACCAGTCCGCAGCCAAGGGCTTCATCGACATCTACAGCCTGTCGTCGAAGATCGCCGCACGGCGCGATCTGGCCTAGGCCCTCTCGTCCGGATCATGCAGGGCTCGATCCGGACGAAGGACTCTGGGCCCCGACCCGGCGCGGACCTCGCGTCACGGCGCCGGGTCGTCTCGCACGCACTAGCCTGACAATCGCCTCCTCACTCACGGGTGGGGAGGCGGTCGCGCACATCGCCATCTCCGAGGAGCAACGCAGTGAGCAGCAACAGCGGTGACGTACGGCTCTGGGGCGGCCGTTTCGCCGACGGACCCGCCGAGGCCCTGGCGAAGCTGTCCGCGTCCGTCCACTTCGACTGGCGCCTCGCGTCCTACGACATCGCCGGCTCCCGCGCCCACGCGCGCGTGCTGCACAAGGCCGGGCTGCTCACGGACGACGAACTGCGGCGCATGCTGGCCGGCCTCGACCAGCTGGAGGCGGACGTCGCCGACGGCTCCTTCACCGGCACCATCGCCGACGAGGACGTGCACACCGCCCTGGAGCGCGGACTGCTGGAACGCCTCGGCGCCGACCTCGGCGGCAAGCTGCGCGCCGGCCGGTCCCGCAACGACCAGGTCGCCACCCTCTTCCGCATGTACCTGCGCGACCACGCCAGGATCATCGGCGGTCTGATCGCCGACCTCCAGGACGCGCTCATCGGCCTGGCCGAGGCCCACCCGGACGTGGCCATGCCCGGCCGCACCCACCTCCAGCACGCCCAGCCGGTCCTGTTCGCCCACCACGTCCTCGCGCACGTCCAGTCCCTGTCGCGGGACGCCGAGCGGCTGCGCCAGTGGGACGAGCGGACGGCCGTGTCGCCGTACGGCTCCGGCGCCCTGGCCGGTTCCTCCCTCGGCCTGGACCCGGAGGCGGTGGCGCGGGACCTCGGCTTCGAGCGCGGCAGCGCCGGCAACTCCATCGACGGCACGGCCTCCCGGGACTTCGTCGCGGAGTTCGCCTTCGTCACCGCGATGATCGGTGTGAACCTCTCCCGGATCGCCGAGGAGGTCATCATCTGGAACACGAAGGAGTTCTCCTTCGTGACCCTGCACGACGCCTTCTCCACCGGCTCGTCGATCATGCCGCAGAAGAAGAACCCGGACATCGCCGAGCTGGCGCGCGGCAAGTCCGGCCGGCTGATCGGCAACCTGACCGGGCTGCTCGCCACCCTGAAGGCCCTGCCGCTGGCGTACAACCGCGACCTCCAGGAGGACAAGGAACCCGTCTTCGACTCCTGCGACCAGCTGGAGGTCCTGCTGCCGGCCTTCACCGGCATGATGGCCACGCTCACCGTGCACCGCGAGCGCATGGAGGAGCTGGCCCCGGCCGGCTTCTCGCTGGCCACCGACATCGCCGAGTGGCTGGTCAAGCAGGGCGTGCCGTTCCGGGTGGCGCACGAGGTCGCCGGCGAGTGCGTGAAGGCCGCCGAGGCCGAGGGGAAGGAACTCGACGAGCTGACCGACGAGCAGTTCGCCAAGATCTCCGCCCATCTGACGCCCGAGGTGCGTACCGTCCTCAACGTCCCCGGCGCCCTCGCCTCCCGCAGCGGCCGCGGCGGCACCGCCCCGAGCGCGGTCGCCGTCCAGCTCGCCGAGGTCAAGGCGGACGTGGCGGCGCAGCACCAGTGGGCGGACGCCCGGAAGTAGTTCGCCGGCCTTCGGGGCCTCGCGGGTTACGTTGGTCCACAGCCGTAAGGAAGCGACCGAACGGAGCCCGCGATGCCCTTCGCCCGACTGGCCTCGGCCACGACCCCCACGTGCCACATCGGCCTGGGACTCGCCGCCGTCGGGCGTCCGGGTTACATCAACCTCGGCCGTGAGAGGGACCTCCCTGCCGACCGCACCGTGGACGCCCTGCGCGAGCGCACCCACGAACTCCTCGACGCCGCCTACGCCCAGGGCGTCCGCTACGTGGACGCCGCCCGCTCCTACGGCCGCGCCGAGGAGTTCCTCGCCGACTGGCTCAGGGCCCGCCCCGACGCCGACGACGTCGTCGTCGGCAGCAAGTGGGGCTACACCTACACGGCGGACTGGACCACCGACGCCGACCGGCACGAGGTCAAGGACCACAGCCTCGCCACCTACGAGCGGCAGCGTGCCGAGACCGCCGAACTGCTCGGCGACCGGCTCGACCTGTACCAGATCCACTCGCTGACCCCGGACAGCCCGGCGCTCACCGACAAGGAGCTGCACGCCGGGCTCGCCGAGGCCGCCGAGGGCGGCCTCACGATCGGCTTCTCCACCAGCGGACCCGCCCAGGCAGAAACCGTCCGGGCCGCGCTCGCCGTGACGGTCGGCGGCGCCCCCCTCTTCCGTACCGTCCAGTCGACGTACAACGCCCTGGAGACCTCCGCCGGTCCCGCCCTCGCCGAGGCGCACGACGCCGGACTGACGGTGATCGTCAAGGAGGGCATGGCCAACGGCAGGCTCGCCGAGCCGTACGCCCCCGAGGCGCTCAAGGCGGTCGCCCGGGAGACGGACCTGGGCTGCGACGCGGTCGCCCTCGCCCTGATCCTGCGCAGGCCCTGGGCCGGTGTGGTCCTCTCCGGCGCCGCCACCCCCGGCCAGCTCGCCTCCAACCTGCACGCCCCCGCCGTCGACCTCGACGAGGACCAGCTCGCCCGCCTCGACACGCTGGCCGAGGAACCGCGGGCCTACTGGGAGCGGCGCGGGCAGCTGCCCTGGCACTGAACGCCCACGGCACCCTCCTCCACCATGAGCCGGTGAGACACGTACGCCTAATGTGAGACATCAATGTCTCATATGGGGTATCGTCGTCTCATGGCTGTCGATCGTGACCACGTGCTGCGCAGCGCAGCCACCCTGCTCACCCACAAGTCCACCGCCACCATGGACGAGGTCGCCAAGGCGGCCGGGATCAGCCGGGCCACGCTGCACCGCCACTTCGCCGGACGTGACTCGCTCGTCAGGGCGCTGGAGGCGCTCGGCATCGCCGAGTGCGAGGCCGCCCTCGACGCGGCCCGTCTGGGGGAGGGGCCGGCCGGCGACGCCGTACGGCGCCTGGTCCGCGAGATCGAACCGGCGGCCGGGCTGCTCTCCTTCCTCTACACGGAGAACCAGCTGTTCGAGGGCGAGGAGCAGAACGAGGGCTGGGCGCGGCTCGACGAGCGCATCTCCGAGGTCTTCCGGCGCGGCCAGCTCAGCGGCGAGATCCGTATCGACCTCACCCCCGCCTGGCTCACCGAGGCCCTCGTCGGCCTCATCGCCTCCGGCGCCTACGTCGTACTGAGCGGCAAGGTCGCCCCCAAGGACTTCCACCACATGATCGCCGAGCTGATGCTCGGCGGCGCACTGCGCACGGACACTTCACGGAACGAGGAATCATGACCAGCACCCTGCAGCCGGCTCGTGTGGCGGAGGTGGAGCAGCGCCCGGGCCGCTGGCTCGCGCTCTCCGTCCTCGTGCTCGCCGTGCTGCTGGTGGCCGTCGACGCGACCGTCCTCGGTCTCGCGACCCCCTTCATCAGTGAGGACCTGAGGCCCTCGGGCACCCAGCTGCTGTGGATCGGCGACGTCTACTCCTTCGTCATCGCCGGTCTGCTCGTCTCGATGGGCAGCCTCGGCGACCGCATCGGCCGCAAGCGCATCCTGCTCGGCGGAGCCACCGCGTTCGGCGCGGTCTCCGTGCTCAACGCCTACGCCGCCACGCCGGAACTGATGATCCTGGCGCGGGCGCTGCTCGGTGTCGCGGGCGCCACCCTGATGCCCGCCACGCTCGCCCTGATCCGCAACCTCTTCCACGACCCGCGCGAGCGCAGCCTCGCGGTCGGCATCTGGGGCGCCACCGCCTCCGGCGGCACGGCCGTCGGACCGATCGTGGGCGGCCTGCTGCTCGAGCACTTCTGGTGGGGCTCGGTCTTCCTGATCAACCTGCCCGTGATGGCGGTCCTCGTCCTGGTCGGCGTCAAGACCCTGCCCGAGTCCCGCAACCCCGACCCGGGCCCGTGGGACCTGGCGAGCGTCGTGCTGTCGTTGGTCGGCGTGATCGGCGTCGTCTACGCGGTCAAGGAGGCCGCGGCACGAGGGTTCACCTGGCCGGTCCTGGCCACGGGTCTGCTGGGCTCGGCCGCGCTGTACGGATTCGTCCGCCGCCAGCTCACGCTGCCGAAGCCGCTGCTGGACATGCGGCTCTTCCGCAGCCGGGGGTTCTCCGGCGCCGTCCTCGCCGATCTGCTGACCGTGCTCGGCATGTCCGGTCTGGTGTTCTTCCTGTCCCAGTACCTGCAACTCGTCCAGGGCAGGCGGCCGTTCGAGGCGGGTCTGTTCGAACTGCCCGCCGCCGTGGGCGCGGTGGCGGCCGGACTGCTCGCCGGGCGGGCGGCAAGGCGTTTCTCGGTGCGGACCGTGGTCTCCGGCTCACTGGCCGCCATCGGTCTGGGGCTGGCCGCGCTGACGACGCTCAGCGGGACCACCGGCTACCCGCTGCTGGGCACGTCCCTGCTGGTGGTCGGCGTCGGTGCCGGCTTCTCCTTCACGGTGACCGCCGACGTGATCCTGTCCAGCGTGCCCAAGGAGCAGGCGGGCGCCGCCTCGGCGGTCTCCGAGACGGCGTACGAACTGGGCGCGGCCCTCGGCATCGCCCTGCTGGGCTCCATCGTGACCGGCGTCTACCGGGACTTCACCGGCCCGGCGGGCACACCGTCCGCCGCCCGCGAGTCGCTGGGCGGCGCGGTCGAGGTGGCGGCGGGCCTGCCGGCGCGGACCTCCGAGGCCCTGCTGCACGCGGCCAGGGAGTCCTTCGTCCACGGCCTGCACCTGGCGTCGGGTGCGGGAGCGGCGGTACTGCTGGCAACGGCACTGGCGGCGTGGTTCCTGCTGAAGGGCCAGAAGCTCTGAACCCCTGGCGGGCGGCGCGGCGGAGCGACGGCGGTCGGCCTTCGCCGCCGTCGTCGCGGCCCCGCCGGCCGGAGCCCGGAGCGCAGGGCCGGCGCGCGGAACACCGCTCCCGGCGGGCGGCGCACCGCCGACGAGGCGGGCGGCGCCGGTACGACGGCGGCGCGGGCGGTGTCGGGACAAGCCTGCGCGGCGCGGGCTGTGTCGGGACAAGCCTGCGCGGCGCGATGGCGACCGGCCACGGCGGGCCCGCGGCCGTCACGCCCCGCCCGTCCGCCCGCCCGACCGCCCGAGGCCTGGCTAGGCCGCCTTCGCCTTGGTCGCGTACATGTCGACGTACTCCTGCCCGGACAGCCGCATGACCTCCGCCATCACCGAGTCGGTCACGGCCCGCAGGACGTACCGGTCCCGGTCCATGCCCTCGTACCGGGAGAACTCCATCGGCTCGCCGAAGCGGACGGTGACGCGGCCCGGCCGGGGCAGACCCGAGCCACCCGGCTGGAGCTTGTCGGTGCCGATCATGGCGAACGGGACCACGGGCGCCCCGGTCATCAGGGTGAGCCGGGCGATGCCGGTGCGGCCGCGGTAGAGGCGGCCGTCGGGGGAGCGGGTGCCCTCCGGGTAGATGCCGAACATCCTGCCCTCCTCCAGCACCCGGCGGCCGGTCATCAGCGCGGCCACACCGCCCCGGCCGCCGTCACGGTCGACCGGGATCATGCCGACGCCGGTGAAGAACCAGGCCATCAGCCGGCCCTTGAAGCCCTTCCCGGTGACGTACTCGTCCTTGCCGATGAAGAAGACCTGGCGGTCGCAGACCAGCGGCAGGATCATCGAGTCGATGAAGGTCAGGTGGTTGCCGGCCAGGATCACCGGGCCGTCGCCCGGAATCCGCTCCGCGCCCTCCACCTGTGGGCGGAACATCAGGCGCATGATCGGGCCGAGCACTGCCTTGATGAGCGCGAAGCGGGACAACGGGCCCTCCGGTGTCTGGAGATGTCGAGGGATTGTTCATGAGTCTGTGCAGGTGAGGACGATACTCGCGGCCCGGGGCCGAATGCACATCGGGCTCACCGGCTCTTACACACTGTTGACATACGTTTACCTGCGACGGAGGTACGTTTCGCGCCGGTAACCCGAACGGAACGATGTGATGGAGGTCGCTCGCCGTCCGGGGGCGGAGAACGGGATGTCCGTCGTGGTCGCCTTCGTCGTGCCGCTCATGGTGCCGGGCGCGGCCGTGGCGGTTCCGGTCCGCGGGGCCGGCGGCGGGCCGCGGGCCATGACACACCGCGGCCGAGGCGGCGGCGCCCGGACCGCGCGACGCGCGCGGCGGCGCCCGCGCCGTACGCCTCTTCGCCCCGTTCGGCGGATCGGCCGCGCCACGGGGCCGCGACGACCGCCACTGAGTGCGTCTTCCCGGGCCGCCCCGGTTCATGCCGACGGACCGTCACCCGTTCGGCGGGCGGCGCCCCTTGTGTCCCGTACGGCCTGCGGCGACACCCGGCGTCACGCCGGTGTTCGCCGCGCGGTCTCCCGTCCGTCATCGGTGCCCACCTACGATCGGCGCGCACGGACGACACGAGACCAGGAGGCGGTCATGGGTACGCGGGAGTCGGACGAGCAGGGACGCGGGACCGGACGCCGGGCCGTGCTCGGGGCCGCGGTGCTGGGCGCGGGCGGAGCGGTCCTCGGACTGCCCGGCGCGGCCGGAGCCGTTCAGGGCGGAGCCGGCGGCCGGAAGGGCGGCGGGCTGAAGAGCCTGCCCGTGCCGACGATCGTCGGCCACCGGGGCGCCAGCGGCTACCGGCCCGAGCACACCTTCGGCTCGTACGACCTGGCCCTCGACCTCGGCGCCCATGTCGTCGAGGCCGGTGACCTGGTGCCGACGAAGGACGGTCACCTCGTGTGCCGGCACGAGCCGGAGATCGGCGGCACCACGGACGTCGCCGACCACCCCGAGTTCGCCGCCCGCAGGACCACCAAGACCCTGGACGGGGTGTCCACCACCGGCTGGTTCACCGAGGACTTCACCCTCGCCGAGCTGAAGACGCTGCGCGCGATCGAACGCATCCCGGCCAACCGCCCCCACAACACCCTCTACAACGGCCGCTGGGAGATCCCCACCTTCGAAGAGGTCCTGAAGTGGCAGGACGAGCAGACCCGCAGGCGCGGCCGGCAGGTGTGGATCTACCCCGAGACCAAGCACCCGACGTACTTCCGCAAGCTGGGCCTCGGCCTGGAGGAGCGGGTCGCCGCGCTGCTGCGCAAGTACGGCAAGGACAAGAAGGACTCCCCGGTGATCCTCCAGTCCTTCGAGCCGAGCAGCGTCCAGCGGCTGTACCGGCTGGTCGGCAATCCGCTCGTGGTGCTGCTGTCGGACGCCCGCAGCCGCCCCTGGGACTTCGTCGAGGCGGGCGATCCACGCACGGTCGCCGACCTGATCACGCCCAAGGGCCTGAAGGAGATCGCCTCCTACGCGCAGGGCATCGGCCCGACCGTCGACCTGGTCATCCCCAAGGACGCCGACGGCAACCTCACCCGGCCGAGCACGCTGGTCCGGGACGCGCACGCCGCGGGTCTGATCCTGCACCCGTACACCGCCCGCAACGAGAACCCGTTCCTGCCGCCCGCGTTCCGCAAGGGCACCGCCGCCGACGCCTACGGTGACGTCTTCGCCGTCTTCCAGGCCTACTTCGCCACCGGCATCGACGGCATCTTCACCGACAACGCCGACACCGGACTGCTCGCCCGCGAGGACTTCCTGAGCGGCCGGCACGTCAACCGCTGAATTTCCCGGCCCCGTTCGGGGCGACCCACGGCCGTCCCGGCAGCCCGCGCCGGGACGGCCGTGTCGTGTCACGGCGGGCACCGCGGTCGCCACCAAACCCCACCCACCACTGGAGGGCGGGTGAGTTGGGTATCTCACAAGACAGCACGGGCCCGGAACATGCCAGTTGTCCGGGATGTCCGCGACGATTGCGTGCACCGGAGGTTGCGGCCCGCGAAGCGCGGGGATAGGAGTGGGGGACGACCGGTGATCAAGTGAGCGGGAGGCGTGCGCACATGGGCATGAGCGTGACCATCTCTGCGGCGGCCGAACAGGACGCGGAGCAGATCTTCAGGTTGCAGTACCTGTGCTTCCAGAGTGAGGCCGCGCTGTACGGCAACTACCGCATCGACCCGCTCGTCGAGAGCCTCGACTCGATCCGTCATGAGCTGACCGCGGACTGCGTCTTCGTGGCGCGGCTCGGCGACGAGGTGGTCGGCTCGGTGCGCGGCCGGGTGGCCGAGGACGGCGCGGCCCTCATCAGCAAGCTCTGCGTCCACCCGCGCCTCCAGGGGCACGGCATCGGTGCCCGGCTGCTGCGCGCGGCGGAGGCCGCGCTGGCCGCGGAGCGCGGCGCCACCAGGTTCCGGCTGCACACGGGTCACCGCAGCGAGGGCAATCTGCGCCTGTACCGGCGCGTGGGCTACCAGGTGGTCGGCACCTCCCAGGGCGCCGACGGCGTACCGATGATCATCCTGGAGAAGCCGGAGGGCAGCTACGCGGCGACCGCGTAGCGCGGCCGCGGACCGGCTCAGGCCGCTTGCGGCTGCTGCTTCCGCGCCCTGCGCAGCCAGTACAGGGCCGACAGCGGAAGCAGCACCGGGATGAAGACGTAGCCCCGGCCGTAGGCCGACCACACGGTCGCGTCCGGGAACGCGGACTTGTCGAGGAGCGTCCACGTGCCGACCGTCAGCACGCCCACCAGCTCGGCGACGCAGCACGCCAGCGCGGCCCTGCGCGCCTTCTCCCCGCCGCGCACCAGCGAGTACGTGATGAAGCCGTACACGACTCCGGCGACCGCGGACAGCGAGTAGGCGAGTGGCGCCCGGTCGAACTCGGTGGCGATCTGGTAGGCCGAGCGCGACACCGCGCCGACGACCATCACGCCGTACAGCCAGACCAGCAGCGTGCCCGGACCGCTGACGAGCCGTGCCCCGGCCGGCTTCTCCTCCACGGCGCTCATCTCACCTTCCCCAGATGTCATGGAGCCGCACCTCCAGGACGGCGAGGACCACTCCGCCCGCCGCGGCCGTCACGGAACCCCAGCGCGTCCGCTCGGTCAGCGACATGAGCCCGGCCGCCGGGACGCACGCGAAGGCACCCAGCAGGTACGCGACGAAGATCGTCGTCCCCTGCGCCGGCTTCTCGCCCCGCGCCAGCGCCACGACCCCGACCACCAGCTGGACCAGGGCGAGCAGCGACACCACCGCCATCCCGATGAAGTGCCAGTCCTTCGTGGGCTGGTCACGGTAGGCCGCCCAGCCGCACCAGGCGGCGAGCAGCAGCGCGGCGACGCCGGTCACCAGCGTCAGGGCATCAAGCATGCTGCGACCTTATTACGGGGCGAACGCCCCGCCGCGCCCGGCCCGGCCCCGCGGACCCGGTGCCCGCCGGTGCGGCTCCCCCGGTGCGGCGCCGTGGCGTTGGCCACAGTCCGGCGTTCCCCGCGCCCGCCCCCGGCTGTCCGGACGGACGCCCGCGGGCCTTGTCCGCACTGGTCACAGGCGCCAAACCCCCAGGTCCGCGCCCCATCGCCCAGGTGTCCACGCGCGTCCAGCATGTGGACAACGGTGGCCTCCCGTCCCCGCGGGTCTGGTTTACTGACCGCATGACCACGACGAGCGACCGCATCCCGGCGACCGAGGCGACTGTGCCGCCCGGTGCTCGTTGTATGTGTCCTGTACGTCGAATGTGCGCCTTCTAGAGGGCCCCTGCACCAGCTGAGCCTCGCGCCCCGAAGCGAGAGCCCGCTCATGTCCGCGCCCGCGTCCGGTCCGTCCGGGCGCCCGCGGCCGAGCCACGCCCCCGCGCACACGTTTCTCCCGTTTTGAGCACCTTTGCGAGAGCCGTGCCGCGTTCTGGCGCTCCCCGACCATGAATGCCGTGCCCGGCGCCCACGACGCGCCGCGCACTCGACAGTGACGGAAACCCACGTGATCACCACATCGGGCCTCACCAAGGTCTACAGTTCGCGCGGCCGCGAGATCACCGCGCTCGACGGCGTCGACCTGCACGTCCGCGAAGGCGAGGTGTACGGCGTCATCGGCCAGTCCGGCGCCGGCAAGTCCTCGCTCATCCGCTGCGTCAACCTGCTGGAGCGGCCCACCTCCGGCACGGTCACCGTCGCCGGACAGGACCTCACCGCACTGGCCGGCCGCGGCCACCGGGCGGGCAAGGACCTGCGGCGGGCCCGCAGCCGGATCGGCATGGTCTTCCAGCACTTCAACCTGCTGTCCTCGCGCACCGTCCAGGACAATGTCGAGCTGCCCCTGGAGATCCTCGGGACGTCCGGGAAGGAACGTTCCCGTAGGGCGCTCGAACTGCTCGACCTCGTCGGTCTCGCCGACAAGGCCCGCGCCTACCCGGCCCAGCTCTCCGGCGGCCAGAAGCAGCGCGTCGGCATCGCCCGCGCCCTCGCCGGCGACCCCAAGGTGCTGCTGTCCGACGAGGCCACCAGCGCCCTCGACCCGGAGACCACCCGCTCCGTCCTCCAGCTGCTGCGCGACCTGAACCGGCAGCTCGGCCTGACCGTCCTGCTCATCACGCACGAGATGGACGTCGTGAAGTCCGTCTGCGACTCGGCGGCGCTCATGGAGAACGGACGCATCGTCGAGTCCGGCACGGTGAGCGAACTCCTCGCCACCCCGGGCTCCGAACTGGCCGCCGCGCTCTTCCCGGTCGGCGGGGAGGCCTCCGCCGACGACCGGACGGTCCTCGACGTCACCTTCCACGGCGAGAGCGCCACCCAGCCCGTCATCTCGCAGCTGTCCCGCACGTACAACATCGACATCTCGATCCTCGGCGCGGCCATCGACACGATCGGCGGCCTCCAGGTCGGCCGGATGCGCATCGAACTGCCCGGCCGCTACGAGGACAACGTGGTGCCCATCGGCTTCCTGCGCGAACAGGGCCTCCAGATCGACGTCGTCGACCACGCCCCGGCCCAGCGGCCGGAGCCGGTGAAGGAAGGTGCCAAGTGACCTGGTCCGAGATGCAGCCGCTGCTGTCCCAGGCATGTTGGGACACCCTCTACATGGTCGGCTGGTCCACGCTCATCGCCGTCGCCGGCGGACTGCCCCTCGGCGTCCTGCTGGTCCTCACCGACCGGGGCGGGCTCCTCCAGAACGTCGTCGCCAACAAGGTGATCGGGCAGGTCGTGAACATCACCCGCTCGATGCCGTTCATCATCCTGATGGTGGCCCTGATGAGCTTCACCCGCTTCGTCACCGGCACGACGATCGGCCGCGAGGCCGCCATCGTGCCGCTGGCCATCGGCGCCATCCCCTTCTTCGCCCGGCTCGTCGAGACGTCCGTCCGCGAAGTGGACGGCGGGCTGGTCGAGGCCGTCCAGGCGATGGGCGGCAACACCTGGACCATCGTCCGCAAGGTCCTCGTCCCCGAGTCCCTGCCGTCGCTGATCGCCGGCACCACCACCACGATCGTCGCCCTCATCGGCTACTCCGCGATGGCCGGCACCGTCGGCGCCGGCGGCCTCGGCGACATCGCCATCCGCTACGGCTACCAGCGCTTCGACACCCAGCTCATGTGGATCACCGTGGCCATCCTCGCCGTGGTCATCTCGGCCATCCAGTTCGCCGGCGACCTCGCGGCCCGCTCCCTGCACCGCCGCTCCGGCCGCTCCGGCCCCGCGCCGAAGCTGCGGCTGCTGAAGGCCGGGGAGCCCGCGGCCACCGGCGTCGGCAAGGCCGCCTGAAGACCTCCTCCCAAATCTCCCCGTATCCGGGGTCGCACCACCCAAGGAAAGGCACTTTTCGTGCGTAACACCACCAAGATCACCGCCGCCGTCCTCGCCGCCGGAGCCCTCACCCTCGGGCTCACCGCCTGCGGCTCGGAATCCGGCTCCGGCAAGGCCGACGCGAACGCCCCGCTGACGGTCGCCGCCACCCCCACCCCGCAGGGCGAGATCCTCGCCTACGTCAAGGACAACCTGGCGAAGAAGGCCGGCCTGAAGCTGGAGGTCAAGGAGTTCACCGACTACGTGACCCCGAACACGGCCGTCCAGCAGGGCCAGGTCGACGCCAACTACTTCCAGCACAAGCCGTACCTCGACGACTTCAACAAGAAGAACGGCACCGACATCGTGCCGGTCCCCGGCGGCACGGTGCACCTGGAGCCGCTCGGCGTGTACTCCAAGAGCGTCAAGAAGCTGGCCGACCTGAAGAAGGGCGCCACCGTCGCGCTGCCCAACGACACCACCAACGAGGCCCGCGCCCTGAAGCTGCTGGAGGCCAACGGCGTCATCAAGCTGAAGGCCGGCGCCGGATACGACGCGACCCCCAAGGACGTCACCTCCAACCCCAGGAACCTGCAGTTCAAGGAGCTGGAGGCAGCCCAGCTGCCGCGCTCCCTCGGTGACGTCGACGCCGCGGTGATCAACGGCAACTACGCGCTGGAGGCCAAGCTCAGCCCGGCCAAGGACGCCATCGCCGCCGAGGCCGCGAAGGACAACCCGTACGCCAACTTCCTCGCCGTGAAGAAGGGCAACGAGAACGACCCCCGGGTCAAGAAGCTCGCCCAGCTCCTCACCTCGCCCGAGGTGAAGAAGTTCATCGAGGACAAGTACGACGGAGCGGTCGTTCCGGCCTTCTGATCCGCCGACCGCCACCCGCGCGACGCACGGGGTCCGCGCCCTCACCGGGTGGGGGCACCCCCACGCCGTTCAGGCGACGGGGGAGGACCCCGTCGTGCGGTTCAGTGCTTTCATGCTGCATGCTGGGCAGTTCAGCAGGTCCTGACGGTTCTTCCGAAGGTTACGGAGCGGCGCATGAACAGCACCTTCCCCAACATCTCCATCAGCACGGAGCGGTTGGTGCTGCGTCCTCTCGAGGAGGACGACGCAACCGCCCTGGCCGAGATGATGAACGACGAACAGGTCGCGGCCTGGACCGACGTCCCGCAGCCCTTCACCGAGGACGGCGCCCGCACCTGGATCAACGGGTACGCTCCCGCCGAACGCACCGCCGGCCGGGGCCTGGACCTCGCGGTCACCGAGTTCCTCACCCAGCGGCTGGTCGGCATCGTCCAGCTGACCAAGGCCGACTGGCACGTGCGGTCCGCCGAGCTGTCGTACATCGTCGCACCCTGGGCACGCGGCGAGGGATACGCCGCGGAGGCCGCGCTCGCCACCGCGCAATGGCTCTTCGGGGACCAGAAGTTCGAACGCATCGAGCTGCGCACGGCCGCCGACAACACCGCCTCCCAGCAGGTCGCCCAGAAGATCGGCTGCATCAGCGAGGGGGTGCTGCGCAACGCCTGCATAGCGCACGTCCGCACCGAGGACGGCACATGGACCGACATGCGCACCGACTTCATCGTGTGGAGCCTGCTGCCGGAGGACCTGGAGGGCGCGGGCGAGCAGCTCGCCGAGTCCGGCGGCTACACGTCCTTCTCGGAATGGAACTGAGGCGCCGGGACCCGCGCGCACAGCCGCCCCGCCCCGCCGCGCACCCGGCAGCTCCACCCGGTACGCTCGCGGAACACGCCCTCGGGCGTCCGTGCCCCGACGACCTGCGCAATCCTGGAGACTGACGACGATGGCCGACCGGGTCACGGTGATCGGGTGGGACGGTTCGCCGCTGACCGAGGCGGCGCGCGGCGCCCTGGGCGCCGCCACCCTCGTGGCAGGCGCGGCCCACCACCTGGCGCTGCCCGAGGTACCGCGCACCGCCGAACGCATCCGCCTCGGCAGTGTCGCCCTCGCCGCCCGCCGCATCGCCGCCCACCGCGGTACCGCGGTGGTGTTCGCCGACGGCGACCCGGGCTTCTTCGGGGTCGTACGGAGCCTGCGCGCGCCGGAGTTCGGCCTGGAGGTCGAGGTCGTCCCCGCCGTCTCGTCCGTGGCCGCCGCCTTCGCCCGCGCCGGGATGCCCTGGGACGACGCCCAAGTGGTCGTCGCACACAAGCGGACCCTGCGACGCGCGGTGAACGTGTGCCGCGCATACGCCAAGGTCGCCGTGCTCACCGCTCCCGGCGCCGGACCCACCGAACTCGGCCTGCTCCTGGACGGAGTGCACCGCACGTTCGTCATCTGCGAGGAACTCGGCACCGAACGCGAGCAGGTCAGCGTCGTCACCTCCGACAAGGCCGCCGACCACACCTGGCGCGACCCCAACGTCGTCATCGTCATCGGTGGCCGGGGCGGCGGCGAGGGCGGCGGCTGGATCGCAGGGAACGACCCCGCCCACGGGCCGCGCGGCTGGACCCAGCCCGCCGAGGCCTACGGCGGCGGGCTCGGCGAGGGGGAGGCCGATCTGCTCCGGGCCGCCCAACTCGCCCGCCTCGGACCGCGAATCGGCGACCTGGTGTGGGACATCGGCTGCGGCAGCGGCGCCTTCGCCACCGAGGCCGCGCGCGGCGGCGCCGCCGTCATCGCCGTCGACCGGGACGCGCGGGCCTGCGCCCGCACCGAGTCGGCCGCGCACCGCTTCGGCGTCCGCACGCAAGTGGTGCACGGCACCGCCCCGCACATTCTGGAGAACCTGCCCGAACCGGACGTCGTCCGCGTCGGCGGCGGGGGAGTGGCCGTGGTCTCCGCCGTCGCCGATCGGCGTCCGCAGCGGATCGTCGCCCATGCCGCGACCCGGGACGCGGCCGAACTCGTCGGCCGCGACCTCACCGAGCACGGATACCAAGTCGAGTGCGCCCTGCTCCAGTCCGTCGCACTCGACACGCGCGCCTGGACGGAGACCGAGCGCAGCGTCGTGTTCCTGCTCAGTGCCGTGCTGCCCGAGCGTGCCCCGTGATCGGGTTGTCGTACCGCGCGCGGTAGGCTGGCCGATCGTTGCACCGCACCGGGTGGTCCGGAAGTTCGTTCGTCAATGTCCGGAAAACCCACCCGATTCAGGGCGGGTGTGGTACGGCAGACCCGGAGAACGCGCAACGTGGCGCAGTCCACAGCGGGCCGTCGCGGATCACGCTGTCGCGGTGGCCGGACGACCGCGAGAATGCCACTCAATGGCTTTGTCGCCTTTTCCGGGCGGGTTGTTCGTGCCGCACGGCGCGGACGCTCGTTCTTCACTGGGGGCGGTCGGTGCGCCGTTCCGGGTGAGCTGGTCGTAGGAGCACTAAACCGATGGGCGAGGGGTACGCATGACCGACACCGGCCAGGTCCCGGGCGAGGGACTGCCGGAGAGCGCAGGCATGGTGGAGCAGCCGGGCGTCCCCGCGCACGGTGCGTACGCCTACCTCTCCGAGTCTCCCGCCGAGGACGAAGACCTGCTCCTGCCGGGCTCCCACGGAGCGTGGGGCAACGAGGTGGCCCCGCCCGCCCCGGAGCCGGTCCTCGAGGCCGTCCACGAGCCCGGCCCGCACGAGACGGCCGGACGCGACACCGGCTCCGTCGACCTCGGCGGTGTGCGGCACCACGACCCGGCGGCCACGCCGCCGGCCGGGATCGCCGCGGCGGTGCCCCCGCGCCGGCCGCTGCACCTCGGTCCGCCGATCCCCGACGCCTCCGCGAGCCCGGTCCGCTCCCTGGCCGACCGCGGCCCCGCGGACGCGCCGGTCCGCCGGCCCGGACCGCCCACGACCGGCCCCGAGTACCTCGACGTCCCGCAGCTGCGCGAGACGGCCCCGCAGGGCGCCGCGCCCTGGGGCGCCCAGCCCACAGTGGCGGCCCCTCCGGTGCTCGCCGGGGCGGGAACCGCGGAGACGGCCGTTCCGGTCCCGGAGCCGGTCGGCGTGGCCCAGGCCTCCGTCGCCGCCGACGTGCCCCTGCCCGGCGCCGTCCCGTACGGCCCTGGCACGAGCCACCCGCCGTCGGACGGCCGGGGCCGGATGCTCGGCCGGGTCCCGACCGGTGGCCGGACGCCGGAGGCGGGGCCGCTGTCGGAGGGTGACGGTGTTGCCGTGCCCGGAGCCGGGATTGAACCTGGTGGTGCGGCTGAGGGTGCGTCATCCCAGCCCGGGGACGCTGTGACCGGGGTCGTCCCGGGCGCGGGTCAAGGGCCCCAGGCCGGGTTGCGGCTGGAGGGCGCCGGTGTCATTCCCGGTGCGCCCGTGCCGGGAGCCGGAGTTGAGCCCGGTGGTGCGGCCGCGGCCGGGTCCCAGTCGGAGGGCGCTGCCGCCGGGGTTGCCCCGGACGCGGGTCAGGTTCCGGCCGGTGGCCGGGCGCCGGAAGCCGGGACCCAGCCGGAGGGTGCCGTCGCCGCGGACGCGGGGCAGGTGCCGGATGGTGGGCAGATGCCCGAGGCCGGCCCGCAGTTGGACGATGCCGGCGTCGTTCACGGTGCCCCTGTGCCCGCCGCGGGGGTCGCGCCCGGCGGTGCCGCCGAGCCCGCGCACGCCCCGGACACCGCGCAGGTGACGGATGGCGTGGACGTGCCCCGGACCGCCGTTGCTCCTGAAGGCGCGGCCGAGGCCGCGCAGACGGGTGTCCCCGCCGACGCCGTGGCCGCCGCCGAGACGACGCGGACAACCGGAACCGGCCCCAGGGGAGTGCGGGCCGTGCAGGCCGAGCCCGCGCCCGTCGCCGTCAGCGCCCCTGAGACGGGCCGGAGCCCGGCAGGGGCCGGCCCGCAGACCGCCCAGGCCGAGGCCGCGCAGGTTCCGGCAGCCGCTCACACCCCGGAGACCGGCGACTCCGCCGACGTCACCGTCGCGGCGGGTGAGCCGACCGGGGCCACGCGGCCGCAGGCCCGGGCCGCCGACGCCCCCGAGACCTCGCCCGCCCCGGCGGCTCCCGCCGACGCCACCGCGACGGCCGTCCCCGTCGTGGAGCAGCCGACCTCGCCGGAGGCGCTCACCGCTGTGGAGCCCGGCCCGCAGGACGCGGCCGATGCCGCTGCCGTACCCGCCGCGGCTCATATCGCGGACCCCCTAGTCCAGGATCCGGACGCACCCGGGCCCGTCGACGCCGCCGTCCCCGAGACCTCCGAAACGGCCGGGCCCCAGCCCGCCCAGCCGCCCGCGGACCGGACCACCGGCGAGCACGGCCACGTGGCACCCCTCCGCCCCGGCGTCCCCCTTCAGCCGCAGCCCGGCCAGACCCTCGGAGAGTTCGTGCCCGTCGAGGGCTTGGTGCCCACCACCCCGCACCTGGCCCCGACCCCGCCGCACCCCATCGTCGTCCCGGCGGATCAACTCGCCCCGGAGGAACCCGCCGTCACGGTCCCCGCACCCCGCGACGGCGACGCCGCCGCGTCGAGCGAGGAGCCCGCGCCCGAGGCCGTCCAGCACGCCGACGACCTGGACACCCACGGCGCCGACCCGGAGGAGGCCCGGGAGGAGAACGCGGCCGCGGAGGCCGAGGCACCGCGCCCCACCGGCCCTGCCGCGCCCGGCTACGACGACGCCGAGCGCGAGGCCGTGCTCAAGGTGATGCGCGAGCGCCGCGACATCCGCAACGGCTTCCGCGGCGACCCCATCCCGCACGAGGTGCTGCTGCGCGTCCTGGAGGCCGCTCACACGGCACCGTCCGTGGGCCACTCGCAGCCCTGGGACTTCGTCGTCATCCGCTCCGCCGAAACCAGGCAGGCGATGCACGAGCTGGCGATGCGTCAGCGCGAGGCGTACGCCAAGTCGCTGCCCAAGGGCCGGGCCAAGCAGTTCAAGGAACTGAAGATCGAGGCCATCCTCGACACCCCGGTGAACATCGTCGTCACCGCCGACCCGACCCGCGGCGGCCGGCACACCCTGGGCCGCCACACCCAGCCGCAGATGGCGCCGTACTCCTCCGCGCTCGCGGTCGAGAACCTCTGGCTCGCGGCCCGCGCGGAAGGCCTCGGCGTCGGCTGGGTGAGCTTCTTCGACGAGCGCGAGATGGTCCGCGCCCTCGGCTTGCCCGAGCACCTGGAGATCGTCGCCTACCTGTGCGTGGGCTACGTCGACGAGTTCCCGGACGAGCCCGAGCTGATGCAGGCCGGCTGGTCCAAGCGCCGCCCGCTGTCCTGGGTGGTGCACGAGGAGACGTACGGCCGTCGCGCCCTGCCCGGCGAGGACCCGCACGACCTGCTCGCCGAGACCGTCGCGCAGATCCGCCCGCTGGACGCCAAGGCGCTCGGCGAGGCCTGGGAGCGGCAGAAGCGGATGACCAAGCCGGCCGGCGCGCTCGGCATGCTGGAGATCATCTCCGCCCAGCTGTGCGGCCTGTCCCGCCAGTGCCCGCCGCCGATCCCCGAGCCCGCGGCCGTCGCGGTCTTCGCCGGCGACCACGGGGTGCACGCCCAGGGCGTCACCCCCTGGCCGCAGGAGGTCACCGCCCAGATGGTGGCCAACTTCCTCGGCGGGGGAGCGGTCTGCAACGCCTTCGCCGGACAGGTGGGCGCCGAGGTCTGCGTCGTCGACGTGGGCGTCGCCGCCGACCTCCCGGCCACGCCGGGCCTGCTGCCCCGCAAGGTCCGCGCGGGCACCTCCGACATGACCGCCGGTCCCGCGATGACCCGCGAGGAGGCCAAGCAGGCCATCGAGGTCGGCATCGAGACCGCCCGCGACCTGGTGGCGGCCGGGAACAAGGCGCTGCTCACCGGTGAGATGGGCATCGCCAACACCACCGCGTCCGCCGCCCTCATCTCCGTCTTCACGGGCGCCGATCCCGCCGAGGTCACCGGCCGGGGCACGGGCATCAACGACGAGACCCTGGCCCGCAAGACCGACGTGGTCCGCCGCGCCCTGGAACTGCACCAGCCGGACCCGGCCGACCCCATCGGCGTGCTCGCCGCGATCGGCGGCTTCGAGCACGCGGCCATCGTCGGCCTGCTGCTGGGCGGCGCCTCCCTGCGCACCCCGGTCATCCTGGACGGCGTCAGCGCCGGCGCCGCAGCGCTGGTCGCCCGCGCCATCGCCCCCGAGGTGCTGGCGGCCTGCATCGCCGGCCACCGCAGCGCCGAACCGGGCCACGTCGCCGCCCTCAACAAGCTCGGCCTGCGCCCTCTGGTCGACCTCGACCTGCGCCTCGGCGAGGGCACGGGCGCGCTGCTCGCCCTGCCGCTGGTGCAGAGCACGGCCCGGGCGATGCACGAGGTGGCCACGTTCGACTCAGCGGGAGTGACGGAGAAGTAGCCGCGCGGAATCCACGATTCCCCGGCCGCCGGCCGCGTTTGTGGACGGACCGGACCCATGGTCCGTCCACAGCGTGCCGTGGTGGTGCCCACGGCCCGGACCCCGCCACGCCGCCCAGCATCGGACGCCCGGGCCGCCGCATCCCCCGACCGCGTAAAATCCGCACGTCAGGGCTATCGCACCGCCGCCGCAAGAGGAGCTCGCCCCATGGCCGAACACCCCGCCTACCCCGTAGGCCTCCGCCTGACCGGCCGCCGTGTGGTCGTCCTCGGCGGCGGGCAGGTCGCCCAGCGCCGCCTCCCGGCGCTCGTCGCGGCGGGCGCGGACGTCGTGCTCGTGTCGCCCGAGGCCACCCCCTCCGTGGAGGCGATGGCGGACACGGGCGAGATCACCTGGAAGCGGCGGCCGTACGAGGACGGCGACCTCGCCGACGCCTGGTACGCGCTGATCGCCACCAGCGACCACGACGCCAACACGCGCGCCTCGGCCGAGGCGGAGCGTCTGCGCGTGTGGTGCGTCCGCTCCGACGACGCCGACGCCGCGACCGCCTGGACCCCGGCTACCGGCCACAGCGAGGGCGTCACGGTCGCCGTGCTCACCACCAGCGCGCGCGGCCGCGACCCCCGGCACACCGCGGCCATCCGCGACGCGGTCGTGGAGGGCCTGCGCGACGGCACACTGGTCGCCCCGCACCACCGCACCCGCACCCCCGGCGTCGCCCTCGTCGGCGGCGGCCCCGGCGACCCGGACCTGATCACGGTCCGCGGCCGCCGGCTGCTCGCCGAGGCCGACGTCGTCATAGCCGACCGGCTCGGCCCGCGCGACCTGCTCGCCGAACTCCCGCCGCACGTCGAGGTGATCGACGCGGCGAAGATCCCCTACGGCCGCTTCATGGCCCAGGAGGCGATCAACCACGCCCTCATCGAGCACGCCAAGCAGGGCAAGTCGGTGGTCCGGCTCAAGGGCGGCGACCCGTACGTCTTCGGCCGGGGCATGGAGGAACTCCAGGCACTCGCCGAGGCCGGCGTTCCCTGCACGGTCGTCCCCGGCATCTCCAGCTCGATCTCGGTCCCGGGCGCGGCCGGCATCCCGGTCACCCACCGGGGGGTCGCCCACGAGTTCACCGTGGTCAGCGGGCACGTGGCGCCCGACGACGAGCGTTCCCTGGTCGACTGGCCGTCCCTGGCCAGGCTCACCGGCACGCTTGTCGTCCTGATGGGCGTCGACAAGATCGGCAGGATCGCCGAGACGCTCATGGCCCACGGCAAGTCCCCCGACACCCCGGTCGCCCTCGTCCAGGAGGGCACGACGGCCGCCCAGCGCCGGGTGGACGCGACCCTCGCGACGGTCGCCGAGACCGTACGCGCGCAGGACGTGAGGCCGCCGGCCGTCATCGTCATCGGCGAGGTCGTCGCGGTGGGCCCGCGCACCGAAGAGTGACCCCGCCCACCCGAGCCGCCCGCACCATCACCAGGACAAGGCAGTATCACCCGTGGCCGATCTCATCACCGTCGAGGACCCCGACGACCCTCGCCTGCACGACTACACGGACCTGACCGACGTGGAGCTGCGCCGCAGGCGTGAACCCGCCGAGGGCCTGTTCATCGCCGAGGGCGAGAAGGTCATCCGCCGGGCCAGGGACGCCGGGTACGAGATGCGCTCGATGCTGCTGTCCGCGAAGTGGGTCGACGCGATGCGCGACGTCATCGACGAACTCACCGCACCCGTCCACGTGGTGAGCCCGGAACTCGCCGAACGGGTCACCGGCTACCACGTGCACCGCGGCGCCCTCGCCTCCATGCAGCGCAAGCCGCTGCCCACCGCGGCCGAGGTGCTGCGGACGGCCCGCCGGGTCGCGGTCATGGAGTCCGTCAACGACCACACCAACATCGGCGCCATCTTCCGCTCCGCCGCCGCCCTCGGCATGGACGCGGTCCTGCTCTCCCCGGACTGCGCCGACCCGCTCTACCGCCGCAGCGTGAAGGTCTCCATGGGCGCGGTCTTCTCCGTGCCGTACGCCCGTCTCGGCACCTGGCCGAGGGGCCTGGACGCCGTCCGCGAGGCCGGTTTCACGCTGCTCGCCCTCACCCCCGACGAGAAGGCCAAAGCCCTGGACGAGGCCGCCCCGCACCGGATGGACCGGGTCGCGCTGATGCTCGGCGCCGAGGGCGCCGGCCTGTCCCCCCGGGCCCTGGCCGCCGCCGACGAGTGGGTCCGCATCCCCATGTCGCACGGCGTCGACTCCCTCAACGTGGGCGCCGCAGCCGCAGTCGCCTTCTACGCGGTGACGACGGGCCGCCCGCAGCCGTAGACCCCGCCCAGCGAGCCGACGCCCCCCGTCCGACGAGCCCGGCGAACCTGCGCCCGGCCCAACGCCCGTGGCGGTTCCCGCCGGCCCTTACGGCCGCCGTGGTCGCGGTTGCTTTTCACGCGGTGACGGGTCGTTCTCGGCGTAGGCCTTGCCGGGCGGGTCGGGGTCCGGCTCGATGAGCCGTGGGGTCGCCGGGCGCCCGGCCCAACGCCCGTGGCGGTTCCCGCCGGCCCTTACGGCCGCCGTGGTCGCGGTTGCTTTTCACGCGGTGACGGGTCGTTCTCGGCGTAGG